>JBOGKI010000098.1:0-11231 GCA_050745605.1 Terriglobia bacterium
GTCCAGGCGGGTAAGATCGTCGAGGTGGATCCCAGACCCACGCTTTCTGATGGCAGCGCGGGAGGTGTCGAGCCCGGAGCGATCACCTTCGAACTGTGCCAAAAATTGGTGGATCACTGGGCGCTGGTGAGCGAAAAGGAGATCGCCGAGGCCATGCGCCTCTTCATTGAGAACGAGCAGCAGTTGCTGGAAGGGGCGGCAGGATCAGCCCTTGCGGGTTTTGTGAAACGCGTTTCCGGGACTCCCGAAGATTACCAGGGCAAGACTGTCGTGATCATCATTTGCGGAGCGCGCATCAGCCTAAGCACGCTGAAGTCAATCCTCTAATGCGCGGCACGGTGCCTTGACCCGTAGCGTCGCCGGTGTGACGGAACCGGGCCAGGCGCCGGAACCCGCAAAAGTTTTAGCCTAACCATCACCAACGCTGATAGTATGATTTTATTGCGGGTAGCAAAACAGCCAGGGCTTTCGATGAACTGAAGATCGAGCGGGGGTGCAAGGCAAGAATCGCGGGGGGAAAAATGAATACCTGGCGCCAGGATCTGGGCTTTGCCAGGCGGACGCTGGCTAAGAATTCTCGCGTGAGCGGGATGGTCATTCTCACGCTGGCTCTGGGGATCGGCGTCAACACTGCCATGTTCAGTGTTGCGAATGCCGTTTTGCTGCGCCGCCTTCCCTTCAAAAAGCCCGGTCGTCTGGTCATGGTGTGGCTCAGGAATTTGCCGCGGGGCTACAAGCTGATGCAGGTCTCCGCCCCGGACTTCCTCGACTTCAGAAAACAGAATCAGGTTTTCGAGAACATGTCCGCATTTTGCGGAGGAATCCTGGACCTGACAGGGCATGGCGAACCGCAGCAAGTCTTTGGCGCCTACGTTTCCGCCAGCTTCTTCTCCGTGCTGGGCGTTAGAGCTGAACTGGGCCGCACTTTTTTGCCTGGCGAGGATCAGCCCGGGCGTGACCATGTGGCGCTCATCAGCTCCGGCCTGTGGCAACGCCGCTATGGGTCGGACCCGAGCCTCCTCGGAAACGGGGTCACTCTGAATGGAACCGTTTACACCGTGGTGGGAATCACGCCCCGCTGGTTGCGCTTCTCCCCTGACTTCGACCAGCAGGGTAATCCGTCATCACTCCAGCCGGATGTTTGGATACCGCTGGACCTGAGTACGAAGTACCTGGGGGCGTATGACATCACGGACCGGGGACTCTTCCTTCTCGGAGTTCTGGCGCGATTGAAGCCGGATTCAACGGCCAACGCAGCCCAATCCAACCTTGAAACCATCAACCGTCAAATCCAGCAGGATTATCCCATCATCCGCGATTGGAACGTGGTGGTGGTCCCCTTGGCCAAACAGTTGGAGGGGGACGCGCGGCCGGCGCTCCTCGTCTTGCTGGGCGCAGTCGGGTTCGTGCTGCTGATCGCCTGCGCCAATGCCGCCAACTTGCTGCTGGCCCGAGCGGCCGCGCGCCAGAAGGAGATTGCCATTCGTGCCGCGCTCGGCGCCTCGCGCCTGCGGATTGTCCGGCAACTCCTCACGGAAAGCGTGCTTTTGGCCCTGGTGGGAGGGGTGCTCGGTCTGGCTCTTGCCTATTGCTTTACCCCTCTCTTGGTTGCCGCCGCCGCTAACATTATTCCGCAAGTCGACGGAGCCAGCGTCGATGCCCAAGCCCTCGTCTATACGCTTCTCATATCTATTTTGACCGGCATCATCTTTGGCCTGGCGCCGGCGCTCCAGGCGTCCCGGCCTGACCTGATGGAAACGCTGAAGGAAACCGGCGGGAGAGCTACCGATAGCGTTCACCGCCGCCGCGCCCGCAGTTTGCTCGCGATTTGTGAAATCGCACTGGCGCTGGTGTTGCTGATTGCGACCGGTTTGATGATCAGGACCTTTCTGCACCTTCTGTCTGTCAACCCTGGCTTTAATCCTCGTAACGTCTTGACCTTGCAGATTCGGCGGAATCCGGTGAAATATCCAGACGCTTCGCAGCGGGCGGCGTTCTTTCAGCAGGTGCTTGACCAGGTTACGACTCTGCCCGGGGCGCAGGCCACCGGCGGCGTCGATATTCTCCCGATGACGGGCGGGACCTGGACCTGGACATTCAACACCGAAGCGCAACCCGGCTTGCCTGCGGCGCAGCGCCCCATTGCCAACTATCACACCGTGAGCCCGGGGTTTTTCACGACCTTGCGTATCCCCTTTCTAAAGGGCCGGAACTTCAGCCAAACGGACACCCTGGAAAATCCGAAGGTCACGATCATCAGCGCCAGCCTGGCCCGGCGCATTTTCCCTAATGAAAATCCACTCGGCAAGCGCATCAATTTTGTCGATCCACCCGGCAAGCCGGTCTGGCGCCAGATCGTTGGAGTGGTCGGAGACGTCAGGTATGGCAGCCTGAATTCCGAGCCGGGACTGGACGTGTACTCGCCTTACCTCCAACCCTACGCCGCCTTTCCGACAGGTACAATGATCCTGGTGATCCGCACCACCGTGGCCCCGGACAGCATGGCGAACTCGGTGCGCTACGCCCTCGAGAGCATCGACAAGGATCAGCCAGTCTACGACGTCAAACCGCTAGACCAATATCTTTCCGAGTCTCTCGCCAAACAGCGGCTTTACATGCTGCTTCTCGATATGTTTTCCGCAGTGGCCCTGATGCTCGCCGGTCTGGGAATCTATGGCGTGATCTCCTATTCCGTCACGCAGCGGACGCACGAGATTGCTCTCCGCATGGCGATGGGGGCGCAGCGTGGCGACATTCTCCGGCTGGTCCTGGGGCAAGGGATGCTGCTGGCTGTGACCGGCATTGGCGCGGGGGTTGCGGCGTCGCTGGCGGCAACACGAGTGATGGGCAGCCTGCTCTACGGCGTAAGGCTCACTGATCCTCTAGTGTATCTGGGCGTCTCACTCTTGCTCGCTATAGTGACCCTGCTCGCTTGCTATATTCCCGCCCGCCGGGCAACCCACGTGGAGCCCATGATGGCGTTGCGCAACGAATAGGGCCGCAAGCTGGTAGCCACGGCACGCCCTTGGTGTCGTGGGCTTTTGCTCGCAGAGCAAGTAGCAAGTAGTGCAGGGCTCGTCCTTCAAATCCTGCGGCTCTTTCTTTGCGCCTCTTGGCGTCTTGGCGTCAGGCCGTTTATTTTTTCACGCCTTCTTATCCCCCGCCGGCCCTCAGCGTGACTGCAACTCATACGTCCCAGCCTGGCTCAGCTCAGCGGCCAGCCGCGTTCCCTGCTCCGCCGCTGTTCCTTCCCGGGGCCGGCCATTGACTTGAATGGAAGTCTGGCCGGGACGCACCGGCATCAGGATCTGCGCATCGACGCCCGCAGGGATGGTGATGGTGGCCGATAGCGAGCCGGGCGCGGCGCCGCGTAAATCCACTTTGATCGCGCCGTGCGGCGTTGGCTCCGACCCTCGCGCCCATTCCAGGCCTGCCAAGTCCGGGCGGATGGTCACTTTGCGAAATCCCGGCGCTTGCGGTTGAATACCCAGAATCTGTTCGGTGAGCCAGGCGGTAGGACCGCTGGACCATCCATGCGCGAGGCTCACGAAGTAGCCCTGGCCGTTGTCAGCGCGCAGGCTTGCATGGAAATTCCGTTTCGGCCAGCTTGGATCGTAAGCTTCCCAGAAGCTCGTGGCGCCTTCCTTAATCATTCCGCCCCAAAACGTGCGAATCCAATCGAGCGCCCGCTGGCGGTGGCCGGTCTCCGCCATCGCATCAATCACGTAGAAGTTGTAGTAAGGCGTGATCATGAAGTGGTGCGGCTGGGAAAGGACCTTATCCCAAATCGAAGCGGCCTGGGCCGGCCCTGCCACCCCGGAGAAGATGGCCATGGCGTTGGTTTGCCAGCGGGAGCCCAAGGTGTTCGTCTGCGGGTCGAGCAGTTTGGCGAGCGCGGCCTTCTTGATCGCCGCGGCTTGGGCCTCAAACCCGGCGGCCGCCGGCGCATCTCCCATTTCCGACAGCATCCAGGCGCCGTCGGAAAAAGCTTTGTAGAATTCAAGAGTGGTGGCGGCGCGGGCCTCGGCGGTGTCGCCGTTGAGGTCCGGAGACCAATCCACAAACGGCCAGTGCTTCTGGAGGTTCGCAAAAAGGCCGTCCGAATTCATCTCGGTTTCCATGTAGCGGAGCAGACGGATGAGCGGCTGATGAATCGAGTTGAGATAAGTACGGTTGCCCGAATGGCGATAGTAATCGGCCTCACCCATCACCCAGAACGCCGAATATCCGGGAATGCTGTTCACGTCGTCGCGCGGTGGATTTCCCGCAGCCGCGATGAGCCGGTTCAGGGTGTCCTCCATCAGGAAATGATCTGCAAAAACCGTGTCGATGACGCGGCCGCTCACGTCCAGGTCGCCCATCCATCGTCCCCGGTCGCGCTTCGGCGCGTCCCAGATGTCATCCTGCATGCACAAGTGGCTGGTGTAGGCGCCGGTGCGCCAGATGGCGTTGAGCAGCGGGTCTGATGACTCGAAAGAGCCGAGATAGTGGATGGGATAATAAATGTCATCCAGGCGGATCGCCCTAAAGCGCAGTGGCGAGCGCCCACTCGCAAACCTCACCAGCGCATAGCGGAAGGCGTTTTTGGGGCCGTAAGCGGTGGCGTGGGATGGGACGTCGAGCGGGTCCGAACCGAGGTAAGGCTCACGCATGGCTTCTTCCAGCGACTCCCCATATTGCACTTCGAGCTTCATGGAAGCGGAAGAATCCGAAATCACTTGCAGCCGTCCGGTGGATTCCCGGCCGAAATCCAGAATCACGAAGGGCAGCTCGGCATGAGGAACGCGGCCGGAGGGAAGTACGACGGAAAACTCATCGGCTTTGTTCTCGGCAGGCGGTTGTTCCAACGCTTTCACGTTGTTGAACTTTCCCAGCCCCTCGAAACCATAATTCAAATCTTGCGCCTCGACCGGCAGCCGCGCGAGAAACGGCGAGATGCCGTCATAGCCCGGCCAGCGGTACATGCCCGCGTCACCATTCCATTGGAAAAAGTCAATGTTGCTTTCGATCCCACCCAGAGATTTAACAGTTTTCCAGGAGTGCTCGTCAAACCCTGGTTGCTCCCAGCCCGAGCCGCCATTCAGGCTCCACCTCCAGCTTCCATCCGTCATCACCAGGGCCGGCGCCATCACCTCAAGTTCCGCCGGGATAATCTTCACGACCAAGCGGCTGCCCATCGAACCCATGATCGCGATCAGGTTCTTGCCCGGCGCGAGCGCGCGCGAAACGTTCAGAGCCAGAAGAAAAGGACGAATTTGTGATCTCTGGTCTTGTACGGCATTGGCCAGCAGCCGGCCGTTCAGGTAAACCTCCATGCGGTCCGGCCCGGCGGCGTAAAGCGTGGCGGAAGCGGGAACCTTTTGAAGCTCGAAGGACTTGCGGAAATAGAACGGCGTCTTTTCGGCTGATGCGGTGGCCGGCACTCCCCAAATGTATTGCTCGGGCCCTGGCTGATGGAGTGTAGATTCCAGGCGAGGATGGGCGATGCTTGCAGTCAAGTCCAGATGTTGTGGCCCGTACGTCTGCTGAGCCGCATCAGCGGGCGGAATCATCACAAGTGCGGCGAAAGCGGGGACCAAGACCATCGAAACTGGAAGGAACGATTTGAGACGGTTCACGGAGGCTGATCTCCTCAAAAGAAAGTAATTGGCAGGCGGGATGTGCGGCGGGCGGATAGCGATGCGCCCGGAGCAGTTCACGAGCTATCTCGAAAAGGGACCATTCTCATGCGAGATGGAGAGCCACGTCGTTTCCGGCGTTGCTTTCTCCTTCGGACCCTTTTCGTCCTAGTGCCCGCCAACGGCGAAGCCATGAACACTAACAAATCGACCAGTTCTTGGCAAGTCTCGTGGCGAGCCCAGACACGCTGACGGGCAAACCTGAGCAAAACCGCGATCTCACCAGGTATTGCCGGCTTACTGCTTTCCGCTTACTCGCCCCCTCGCTCGTCCTTAAACCGCGGCTTGCGCATCACCCAGACCAGCGGCGCGACGATTACAAACAGCACCGCCATCAGGCGGAACTCATCCAGATAGCTCAGGACGGTGGCGTGGCGCTGCACCAAAGCGTAAAGACTCCCCACGGCGAGGTGGCCTGCCGTCGACAGGTCCCAGCCGCGAATGTGGAAATATCTCTGCATGGAGGAGAGCAGCTTCGTCATGCGGGGATTTGCGGGAGTGAGGTGAGCGACCAGCCGCGACTGGTGGACTTGATCGCGGCGCGCCAGCAGTGTGGCGGCAATCGAAATGCCGAAACCGGCGCCCAGGTTCCTGGTCAACCCATTGATGCTGGTGGCGTAACCCATTTCTTCGTTGGGAATGGGATCCACGATGATGGTGCTGAAGGGCACGAAAACAAAGGCCAGGCCCGCTCCCATGATCATCTGCGGCCAGAAGAAGTTCCACGGGCCGGCCTGGAGATCGAGAAAAGAAAAAGTCAGGATGCCCACGGCGGAAATCACGAGACCGGCAAAGAGGAGAGCGCGCATGTCCCAACGCCGGCCGATCAGGAATCCCGCCAGTGGCATCAGAATCATCGTGGCAATGCCGCGCGGAGCGTTCCAGACGCCGGCGGTGATGGCCGGAAAGTTCAGAATCTCCTGCATGAAGAGCGGCAGTAACAAGATGCTTCCATAAAGCACCGCAAACAAAACGATGGATAAGACGATGCCGGCGCCGAACGTGCGGTATTTCAGCAGGCGCAGGTGCACCATAGGATCGCTGGCCGCGAGTTCCCAAATGACAAACGCCACGATCCCGGCTCCGGCCAGGATCGCCAACGTTACAATATAATGGGAGCTGAACCAGTCCGCCTCCTGGCCCTTGTCCAGCACAACCTGCAGGCAGCCCAGGCCCAGCACCAGCATGCCTACGCCCCAATAGTCGATGGCTTTGGTGGTGCGGCGGAGATAGGGAGGATCAAACACGTAAAGCTGGACCAGAATCAGACCGGCGATGCTGACCGGCAAATTGATAAAGAACACCCAGCGCCACGAATAGTCCGTGGTGAGCCAGCCGCCCAGCACCGGAGCGATGATGGGCGCCACCACGATTCCCACGCCCCACATGGCCATAGCGTGGCCGCGCTCCTCGCGCGGGAAAGTCTCCAGCAGGATGGCCCGGGTCGTGGGCTGCAGCGTTCCTCCGAAGGCGCCCTGCAGGATGCGGCAAATGATGAGAATCGGCAAAGTCGGCGCCAGGCCGCACAACATGCTGGCCACGGTGAAGCCGGCTACCGCGGTCATTAGCAGACGCTTGCGCCCGAAGCGGCTGGCCAGCCATCCCGTCAGCGGCAACACCACGGCGTTCGAAACCAGGTAGGACGTCAGCACCCAGGTCGCTTCGTCAATGCTGGCGGAAAGATTCCCGGCAATGTAAGGAATGCTGACGTTGACCGCCGAGGTGTCCACCAGTTCCATCATGGCGCTGGCCATCACCGCAATCGCCACCAACCAACGGTAAACCGCGGTGTTCTCACGCCCGAACGGAAGAGTAGCGGTGGTTGCCATCGGAGCCGAATTCGCGGGCTGTCAGCCGTCCGCTTGTGAAGTGAGGTTTTCTTCGCAATACACGCTAATTCTCAGTAAAAGCCAGACGGAACTTCGGAGTCAAACTAATCTGATTCTGCAGATCCGTGCACTGAAGGCGGAGAGAGAAAGGCCGTGGGCAGGCAGGGGAAGGAAAGAGACGACTAACAAGCAAAGAGGAATGCGGCGCAAGCCCTGCGTTTTGAGGGGCGCGGTCCCCCCAGACCGTAGGTGACGGCCTGTTCCAGCCTTGGCCGGGGGCATGGTTTTGCAGTGTTTGCAAATTGCGGCTTGGCGCGAGGCTCTTACGAGGCAGACGTTTGGCCCCTGGCATCAATACGAACGTGGGAAGCGAGATTACAACCTCGCTGTAGCGGCGTCCATGACCGCCGGTCTGGACGGCGGTCACAGAGCGCCACTACGATGCGGCAAAGCTTATCGCGTTCGTATTAGTTCGCCCGCCGGATCACCATCACGGTAAGGTCGTCGGCCAGGGGCGCTCCCGCCAGAAACCCATCCAGATCTTCCAGGCACGCTCCCACCAGGGCTCGAGGCGCAAGCCGATGCGATTGAGTCACCATTTGCGCAAGCCGCGACTCACCGTATTCTTCTTCTGTGTGGTTCTTTGCCTCGGACAAGCCGTCGGTATAAAGGAACAGACTGTCACCCGGATTCAACTCCACAGTCTGCGAGGAGTAATGACCCTCGGCAAACAGGCCCAGCGGCATGCCGGTTGCCTGCAGCGGCGTCGCCCGGCCATCCCGCAGCAACAGAGGCGGGCAGTGGCCTGCGTTGCAAATCTCGACCTCACCGGAAGCGCTCGCCTCCCCGCACACCATCGTGGCAAAATAAGGAGACAAGGCGCTCTCGCGGAAAATCCGGCTGGCCCGCGCCACCATTTCGTGAACGGGCAATCCGCTTGCAGTCAGCGTGCGAAAAATGGCGTGCAGATGGGCCATCAGCATGGAAGCAGCCACGCCTTTGCCGGAAGCATCGCCTAGCGCAAAGAAGAGGTCCAGACCGTCTCCATCGCGGCAGATTACGTCGCAATAATCCCCGCTCACCGGTCCCAATCCCTTGTAGTGATGAAAGATTTCCCAGCCGCAGAAGTTCGTGTCCTGCTTGGGCAGCATCTCCCGCTGCAGGCGCGAGGCCAGCTCCAGATCCTGCTCGAGGGCGCTTCGCTGCTCCCCCGTCAGGTGGTCCAGGCAATATCGTAACAACGGATTACAAATCAGCCGGTCCTTTTCGATCGTCTCATGACAGGCTTCGCAGATGCCAAAAGTGCCAGCTTCGACCCTCTCCAGCGCCGCGTCCACTTCGCCGAGTAATTGCGCAAGATTAGATGAAGCGTGGGACACCGCAATCGCAGACACAAGCCGCTCCCTGCGCTCCGTGAGCTGCTCGCGAAGGTAACTGTCCGTCGTGTTCAAGTCGGCCATGGTTCATCCTCCCAAAAGCCCGATTATCGCTCCCTGATTAGATGAAAAATGTCCGATTCTTGGCCCGGAATTCCAGGGGGAAAAGGCCAGAGGGCGGATCGCCAGGGCCGGTGCTTTCCTGACCTCGCTGAAGGCCTAGACAGTGTATTCTAAGTGCAAGGGACATGTGGTGCTTTCCGCACTTAGTGGACGTTGACTGAGTCGCCTCGATCTGCTTGTTGAAGGACTCGAGGGACCGGGCATCCTGAGCGCCTCGTGGCCCCGAGCGTTTTGCATCCTGCAGCGATCGTGAGTGACGGTGTGGCTTTGGATAAATCCCAAGTCGAATATGCAGGTTTCAAGGGACAGCCCGCTCCGGATTCGACACGTATCCTGGTGGTTCGCATCGGCGCCATTGGCGACACGCTGATGACGACACCCGCGGTGCGAGCTCTGCGCCATCAGTTCCCCGGCGCTTACCTCGGATTCCTGTGTTCGCCAGCGGCCTACCCGGTCCTGCAGCACAATCCCCATCTGGATCGTGTCGTTCCTCTCGCGCATTGGCGCGTGCCACGATGGCTGAGTTCCGCAAGACGCCGCGCCCTGAATGGATTGAGGAAGGATGGATTCAGTGCGCTACTCGTGCTCGAAAGCGATGCGCGTCTTCTAGGTATCGTGCGCGGAGCGGGAGCCAAGCGCGTCATTGCCTACGGCGCGCTGGCTGAAGAAGGCGGCTTCGAGCGCGCCGCCTTCAATCCGCAGCAGCATATGATTGAGAATCACCTTCAGGCCGCCGGCAAGCTTGGCGCGCAGCCTGCGGGCCAGGACATGGATCTGGGCTATCCTCCGGCCCTCGAGGCGGCCCTGTGGGAAAAATTGAGCCGGGAGGGCATTCGCAAGGCTGGCATTTTGGCCGGTATTCATGCCGGTTGGGGAGGGCGAAAGCATTCTCTGAATGAGACGCGCTTGAGGAGTTGGCCGCCGCACCGGTTCGCTGAAATTGTGCGCTCGCTGGTGAACCAGATGGGCGCCTCAATGGTATTGACAGGTTCGGCGCGTGACTGGCCGCTGAATCAATTGATCGTCAAGCTGGCGGGCGTCCCGTGCTTGAACTTGGCGGGCAGGTTGTCTTTGCTGGAAGGCGCGGCCCTGCTCCGCCGTCTGGATGTTTACCTGACGGTGGACTCCGGCCCGGCCCACATGGCCGCCGCTCTGGGCACGCCGCTCGTGACACTGTGGGGGCCTGGCATCTTTCAGCAAACGTCCCCGCGCGGCACGCGTGGCCCTATCCGCATTCTTAATCATCATGTGCACTGCGCGCCCTGCTACGGCACGCCGCTCATGAAGTCGTGCCGCGACAACATTTGCATGACAGAAATTGAAACACGCGAGGTCCTTGGAGCCGTGCAGCAGATGCTCGCCTCCCGGCGGACGGTGGGGCGGTAGAGAAGCAGTCCATATCGGCTCTGAGTTGTTACCTTGACAATGGGCGTGCGCTCTCCTAATATCTTAAAGCAGGGGAACAAACAGCTTGTTTAGCGGCGGCTTTGAGGAAATCGGGTTCATTCTCTTTATCGCATTTTTGCTTTTCGGCCCCAAGAAACTTCCCGAAATTGCCAGGGTGCTGGGTAAAGGCTTGGGTGAATTGCGCCGCGCTTCCTATGAACTGAGGAGTTCTTTGGAAGACGAAATCCGCAATCTGGACCGGCCCACCGAGGAAAAGCCCGAGAGCACCGCCCCTTATGGCTACGACCACTCAGAACCTACCCGCGAAGAACCCGAACCCCGAGCCTGAAGAAGAGCAGCTTAGTGGCAAGCAGATGTCGTTCTTCGAGCACCTCGAGGAACTGCGCAAGCGTCTGCTGCGGGCCGTTGCTTCCGTCTTCGTCGGCTTTGGGATTTGCTTTTACTTTCGGAACGCGATTTACGCCTACCTGGCCAAGCCTCTCACCGACACTCTGCGCAGCCTCCACTTATCCGATAAGCTGGTTTACACCAACCCCACCGATCCATTTAATCTTTTCATCAAGCTATCCGTGATCGGCGGAATCTTTGTTGCTTCGCCCTATATCCTGCTGCAAGTCTGGCTGTTCATCTCCCCCGGTCTTTACCGCCATGAGAAGAAGTACGTCTGGCCCTTCGTGACGCTCACCAGTTCGTTGTTCATCGCCGGCGGTTTTTTCGCTTACAAGATGGCATTCCCTGCCGCCCTGCGCTTCCTCGTGGAATTTGGCCATCAATTCACGCCGATGATCACGATCAATGAATATTGGGGCCTGGCCACC
>JBOGKI010000099.1:0-11225 GCA_050745605.1 Terriglobia bacterium
TCCCAAGGGGACATTGGACAGTCCGCAAACCTCATGAGAAATTACCTGAGCCGGGTGGAAAACGGCCATACTGTTCCCTCGCTACAGACTCTCGAAAGAATTGCCATTGCATTGGGCGTCCCGTTGTACCTGTTGTTCTTGGAAAACGAAACGCCTGAGCCCGGCAATTGGCGCAGGAAGCCCGATGGACGGCAGAAGAAGAAGCGCTCAAAACTGTCTTCCAAAAAGAAACGATCCGGCAGCGTGAAGGCTGCGGCCGCTGTCAAGGTATCTCGCAAGAATTAGAATGCGAACGCGGAGTGGCGGGCGCCAGGCTTTACCTGTCTCATAAGCTCCCTCCCTGACGGTCCTCGAATAAAACTTCGTGGTTCATCCGGGTCAATACGAGAAACATAACTCTATCCTCAGCCGGTGATCATCCGCAAGAGCAACGCTTCGTCCGAATGCCTCCGAAATAATTCGCTCCGCCTCGGGCTACCAAGTATACTTTCAGATGAAGCGCCTGGGAGGGCCGCGAACCAACCCGGATGACGCTCGCGCCGGTGAATGCTCAGCAGAGCCCGCTCACCGGCGCGAGTGGTTTTTCGAGCCAAAACCAGTGAAAACCCTGAGTGTGGTTGGAACCAGACCCAACTTCGTCAAAATATCGCCCATCGTGAACGAGCTGCGGCGCGTCGGGGGAGTAACACACGTCCTGATTCATTCCGGGCAGCACTACGACGAGGGGCTTTCCTCGCGCTTCTTCCGGGATTTGAGCATCCCCGAGCCCGCTGCGAACCTGGAGGTGGGCGCCGGAACTCACGCCTGGCAAACGGCGGAGATCATGAAGCGATTGGAGCCGGTTCTTCTTGAACATAAACCCGATCTGGTGGTGGTGGTGGGTGATGTCAACTCGACTCTGGCAGGGGCGCTGACGGCGGCGAAGCTCGGATTCAGGATCGCGCACGTGGAGGCGGGCTTACGGAGCTTTGATGTTTCGATGCCGGAGGAGATCAACCGCAAGCTGACGGACGCCCTTGCAGACGTTCTGTTGGTCTCGGAAGAAAGCGGCGTTCAAAATCTGCGCCACGAAGGAGTGCCGGAGGAGAGGATTTTCCTGGTGGGCAACGTCATGGTGGATACGTTGCTTGAGCATTTGCATCGTGCCCGAAATTCGCGGATTCTGGCCCGCCTCCATCTACTGGATGGAAACGGCAAGCCCGTGGACTTTGCCGTGGTGACGCTCCACCGCCCCGGCAACGTCGATTCGTCCGAGGCTCTTGGCAAAATCGCGGGCGCTTTGGACGAGCTCGCCCGGGAATTGCCTGTGGTCTTCCCCGTTCATCCCCGGACGCGGCGCCATCTGGCTCAATGGGGCATAGCCGAACACACGCAGGGGCGCGGCCTGATTTTGCTGGAACCTTTGGGTTACCTGGAGTTCGTAGGACTGATGGCCCCCGCCCGGCTGGTCCTCACGGATTCCGGCGGAGTGCAGGAGGAAACCACAGCGTTGGGTGTTCCCTGCCTCACGCTTCGAGAAAACACCGAACGTCCCGCCACCGTCACGCATGGAACAAACCAGGTGACCGGCGCCGAACCGGGGCGATGGCTGCCCGCCGCACGGCAGATCCTGAAAGGAAATTACACAAAGGGTCCAGGCGTGCCGCTGTGGGACGGAAGAGCATCCAAGAGGATCGTGGAAATTCTGATGAGCTTGCCGCCCGGTTCCAGGACCGCGGCGGCATGATGCCTGAGAAGGTGTGAAAAAACTCGAAGCTGTCATGCTCAGCGCAGCGAAGCATCTCGCCTGTTATTGAAGCCAACCAGCTTAGATCCTTCGCTTTGCTCAGGATGACAGGCGTTGTCGATTTTTTCACACTTTCTGATTCACCATTTCGACCTTATCCATGCCACTGAAGAAATCCATCGTCGATAGCGCCGCACGCTTGCGCCGGATGAGCTGGGACGAGATCAGGACGCGCGGCCGGCAGGAGCTCGATAAGCGGATGGACCGGGTGGTCTACGCGCTGGGTCTCGATCCCGCGCTCAGTGAGATGCGCCCGCGCGGCACCAAGGCTGCGCAACCCAGCGGCGCGCCGGTTCGCCCAAGCCGCTTCTTTTTCGAGTTGGCGGATGTTCCAGCCGTGCTCGGTCAGATCAAAAGCTATCTTCCCGTCCACGCTGAGCACATCGTCGAACGCGCCGAGCGTATCTGCGCACATCGCTTCGATCTCCTCGGCTACGAAAGCCTGGAATACGGCCGGCACATCGACTGGAGCCTGGATCCCGTGCACGGCAAACGCGCTCCGCTCAGGCCCTGGTACCAAATTCGATTTCTGGACTTCTGCGAAGTGGGCGACCACAAAGTCATCTGGGAGCTGAGCCGGCATCAACATCTGGTGACGCTGGCCAAGGCCTGGAATTTGACGGGGGATGAGCGATTCGGCGCTGAATTATTCGCGCAGTGGTATGACTGGCTGAAAGCGAACCCTTATCCTCGCGGCATCAATTGGGCAAGCAGCCTGGAAGTAGCCTTTCGCAGTCTTTCCTGGCTGTGGATTCGGGCTCTGGTCAAGGGACAATCCAGAGTTCCCGCGCAATTCCCGAAGAACATGCTGAGGGCCCTGGCGCTGAGCGCGAGGCACATCAACCGCCAGCTTTCCACCTATTCCTCGCCCAACACCCACTTGCTGGGCGAAGCGGTGGCGCTATTCTTCATCGGCACGCTCTGCCCTTCATTGAAATCCGCGGACCACTGGCAGAGGCTGGGCTGGGAAATCATCCTGCGGGAAGCGAAGCGGCAGGTACGGCCCGACGGCTGGTATTTTGAGCAGTCGTCCTACTACCACGTGTACGCGCTGGACTTCCTCCTGCACGCTCGCATCCTGGCCGGACGCAACGGCATCCCCGCGCCACCGGAATTCGATTCGATCCTCACCCGAATGCTTGAAATTCTGGCGGCCTTGGCCCAGGCAGGCTCCATTCCCGCGTTCGGTGACGACGACGGAGGACGAGTGTTTGACCCGGCGCGCAACCAGCCCGCGCATCTGGCCGATCCCTTGGCAACCGGCGCCGTTCTCTTTAACAATTCTCAATTCAAAGCCGCGGCGCGCGGGCTTCGGGAGGAAGCTCTGTGGCTGCTCGGACCAGAGGCGGCAGCCAGGTTTGAGGCGATTCCGAGCGTTGGCGCCGGTCTCCAATCGCGTCGATTCGCTGAAAGCGGAATTCACATCCTGGCGGAAAGCCAACCTTACGCTCAGCAGATGACCATCGATGCGGGCCCGCAAGGAAGCGGCAACGGCGGCCATGGCCATGCTGACGCTTTGAGCGCGCATCTCTCCATCGACGGCCGGGACTGGCTGGTGGACCCCGGCGCCTACTGCTACATCTGCCCGGATGGAAACCGCGATGCATTCCGGGGAACGCCCGCCCACAATACGCTCGACGTGGATGGCCTGAACCAAGCCGATGGGGCGGGGCCGTTCGCGTGGCAGCGGCTTCCGCAAGTTAAGCTGGAGGCCTGGGTGACGGGCGAGAGGTTTGACCTCTTTGCGGGGAGCCACGACGGCTACCGCCGCCTGGCGCAGCCGGTTTTGCATCGTCGAACGGTCCTTCATGTGAAATCTTCCTTTTGGCTCGTGCGCGATGGCGTAGAAGGCGTGGGTGAGCACGCGCTCACGGTCCGCTGGCATCTGGCGCCGTGGCTTCGCGCCCGGTACGGCGATCCGGGGTTTGAAATCGTACCGCGAGGGGATGCCGATCCGGGAGCTGGTCAGACCGGGCTCTGGTGTCTACCCTGCAAAGGGCATGGCTGGGAGCAAGGCATCCATGCCGGTGAATATTCCCCGGCCTATGGGCGAAAAGAACCGGACCACGTGGTGTATTTCTCCACTTGCGCGAGTTTGCCGAAGGAACTCGCCGTCCTTTTCGTTGCTTTAACCGGCAAGCAGAAACCGGGCCGGTTCGAGCGCCTCGAATCCGGAGAAAACCAGGCGGGACTTTCCGCCTACCGCTATAATGACAAGGAGGCAATCTACCACTTCTTCTTTTCAGGCCGGAAGGAAGGATGGACCTTGGGACCGTGGTCCAGCGATGCTCGATTCCTTTTGGTGGCGACGAACGCGAGTCTGAAAACCATTCAGATAGCGTTGGCGTCAGGCTCATGCGTGGAGTTTGAGTCCAACCGTTGGATCAGCCTGAAATCCTCTACGGACCGTTTCGAATTGCGAGTTGATCCACAAGGCGTGCGCGTGAGCTGCGCGAACGAAGATGCGTTGCCTGAGAGCGGAATTCACACCCCCGCGAATCTTCAGGAGGCAATCTGGAACCTCCGGTAAGGCTGGAGCAGGCTTTCAGCATGATTCGCTATCATCAATAAATAAAGAGCTATGTGCGGAATTTGCGGCATTGTTTGTGTGGACAGAACCCGGAGGGCGGAGCGTTCAGTCCTTGAGGACATGAACCGGCAGATCGTTCATCGTGGTCCCGACGATGACGGCTTTCATACGGACGGCCCGGTGGGCTTGGCGATGCGCCGGCTGAGCATCATCGACCTGAAAACTGGCCAGCAGCCCGTGACCAATGAAGGCGGCAGCATCTGGCTGGTCTATAACGGTGAGATTTATAACCATCGGGAGTTGCGGCCTGGTCTTGAAGCCAAGGGCCATCGCTATCGCAGCCGCAGCGATACGGAGACCATTGTTCACCTTTACGAAGAATATGGCCGGGCTTCGGTGAATCACCTGCGCGGCATGTTTGCCTTCGCCATTTGGGATTCGAAGAGGAAGCTCCTGTTTATAGCCCGGGACCGCCTGGGGATAAAGCCTCTCTATTACGCGAAAACGCCGGAGGCTTTCATTTTCGGCTCGGAAATCAAGGCGCTGCTGGCATTCCCGAATTTCCACCCGCAGGTCAACGTTGCCGCGCTTCCCGAATATCTCGCCTTCGGATATCTCTCCGGAGAGGACACTCTGTTTGCCGGGGTTCGCAAGTTGCAGCCTGGGCATACCCTTGAACTTTTTGAGTCCGGCGAGATCAAAATCCAGCCCTACTGGGACGTACCTCAGCCACAGATCGCCCATCTTCAATCCCGCAAATTCTATGTGGACACCTATCGTGGCTTGCTGGAAGAAGCCGTCTCAAGCCATTTGATGAGCGACGTTCCGCTGGGCGTTTTTCTGAGCGGTGGACTCGACTCGAGCGCCGTGGCGGCACTCATGACCAAGATCCGGAGTGAGCCGATTGAGACTTTTTCAGTGGGTTACGGTGAAGAGTTGTACAGCGAACTTCCCTTTGCCAAGCTGATGGCGGAGCACTTGAAGTCCATCCATCATGAAGTCCGCGTCAGTTGGCAACAGTTCTTTGAGGCGCTACCCAAACTCATCTGGCATGAGGATGAACCGATCACTTGGCCTTCCAGCGTTTCCCTTTACTTCGTGGCCAAACTCGCGCGCGAGCGAGTCACGGTGGTCCTGACCGGCGAAGGCAGTGACGAAACACTGGCCGGCTATACACGCTACCCGTGGACCATGTGGAATGCCAGGATGGACCGCTATTACCGCAGTTTGACTCCGTCGGCTCTTCGCCATGCGGTTCGGGGCTTCATCAACCACGCGAATATGCTTCCCGCCGGAATGCGCCGACCCCTGTCCCACACTTTCCTGGCACGGGACGGCAATTCCTGGCCCTCATTTTACTTTGATAATTTTTACTCGGCGTTTTCGGAATCTGCACAGGCTGAAATTCTCGAAGCACCGTTTCAAGGGGAGCGCGGGGCTGCTTACCACAACGCGCTGAGTTACTGGGAGAACTCCCAAGGCGACATGCTCCACCGGCTGCTCTATACCGATACGAAGACCTACCTGGTCGAGCTTTTGATGAAGCAGGACAACATGAGCATGGCCGCTTCTGTTGAAAGCCGTGTGCCGTTTCTCGACCACGTTCTGGTGGAATTTACCACCGGCATTCCTGCCGAATATGAAACCCAAGGGTTTGCCGGCAAGTTCATACTCAAGTCTGCGGTTGAGGACCTCTTACCAAAATCCATCATCTACCGCAAGAAATTGGGATTTCCGACGCCCTTGCGCGGCTGGCTGGCCGGGCCGCAACTGGACGTGGTGGAGAAGCTCCTGCTGGAACCGCGCGCGCTTTCCTGGGGAGTGTTCAAGCCGGAAGGCTTGAAACGGCTTTTCGCGGAGCACCGGTCGGGCCAGAAGGACCATTACGAAGGGATTTGGAGGCTTTTGAACCTCGAATTGTGGCGCAGAGTGTTCATTGATCGTGATCCGGCATACTTGCCACAGGTTCCCAACCGGACGTAATCACTAACGAGGCTTCGTCTCAGACCGACGAGGGGTGCTCCCTCACTCGGCCCGCGACGGGAAGCGCTGGTGCCCCGCGACCTATGGATTCCCGCTTGCGCGGGAATGACACCAGGTGAGATGGTGCAAGAATGAGTTGGATAGAGCGGGAATGACGGTTCGGGCTTTGGCGTTCTCGGTTCTTTATTCCGGCATGTGACTCGTCACTCGCCACTGCTTTCTCGACTGGCGATTGCCTTCGGGGACGGTCAGGTGTAGGCTGCCGGTCGGGCCGGAGTCGATAATGGAAATTCCGGATTGAATGATGCAAGCCTCCGTTGCAAAAGTATCCGCGGCATGTTACAAACGAACGCATGAACAAGGTGATCCGCAAGTACGCAAGCCTCGATGCTCTGAAGGCCGACGAATATCGAGACTGGCAAGACCTGCCCCCTGATGAGCGAATGAACGCGGTTGTGGAAATCACCCTGGCGGCTTACCAGATGAAGGAACCCAGCCCGGATGTTCGACGACTTCAAAAAACTCTTGTCCATCTTCAACGCCCGGAAAGTTAAATATCTGATCGTCGGGGGATATGCCGTGTCGTTTCACGCGCAGCCACGGGCGACCAAGGATATTGACCTGCTCATCCAACCGGACGCGCACAACGCCCAGGCGCTCTATGCCGCGTTAGGGGAATTCGGCGCGCCGCTCGAAGGACTGACCGCCGAAGATTTCATCGATCGCGACAAGTTTTTTCGCATGGGCCAAGCGCCGATCACGGTCGATATTCTCCCCGAAATCAGCGGCGTTGATTTTGATCGCGCCTGGGAAAAACGGGTGGAGGCCGTGATCGACCGGCAAAGCGACCTCACGGCGTCGTTCATTTCGTGTGAGGATTTGATTGCGGCAAAACTGGCTGCGGGAAGGCCGCAAGACATTGCCGATGTCGCGGCGCTTCGCAAAGCCGCAGAAAGCCAGGAGCCGGGGGTCGCGAAGAATAACCGGGGGTAGGCGCGAGCCACATGCCCCAGGCGACGGCCCCTATTGCTTGTCACTTGTCACTCGTCACTTGTCACTCGTCACTGTTTTCTTGGATTGCATGCGGGGACGGTGAGGTATATCTTGTCGGTCGGGCCGGAGTCGGTGATGGAAATTCCCGATCACTTGACCTGTAGCCGGGAGCCAAAATTAGGGTCGGAGTAATGACATGGCAGACTATTCCCGCGAGGATTCCGCGTATGCGACGAGCATAGTGGAACGTTTGATTAATCGTGAGGGTGAAGGCTTAGAGCTTGAGCAAGATATTGTGGTCTCCGACGTGGAATCGGACGCCAAGGTATTCTCCGACGAGCTATCGCTCCTGGAGGACTTGAATGCGAACGTTCCAGCCGTGCCGATCGCTGGCGAGACGGTTCCAGTCTCTTTAGCAGTTGCAATGGGCTGGTCCGACCGATGGCCGCTGCTCCCTTTTGGAATCAGCACGCATCGCCCTTGGCGGGAGCGTCCGTTTTTTTACGAGGTCATGCACGACTATCTCCGGCCGCTCCTCGGAGGTGAGCGGTACCGCGAAGGGTTCACATCAATGAGTCGACAGGAGGCCCGGTCGACGTTCGTGAGGCGCGCCGCAGACTTCGTGGCAACGCGAATCTCGGCAGTCAGAGGTCTTCGCAATAGCCAGCCTACTCAGGCGTGGAATCGCCCGTCGCTCCTCAATCTTCGGCAACTGCTTCGAGGACCGCAAGTGTCGACACCGGGATGTAATTTCACTTTGTCCACGAATTCGAACGGCCTGAGAGTGTTCTGGTCCGGCGCATATTACGTGACGCCAAACAACTTCAACCACCCAACGACGCCAACGTCAAGCGTTCTCCAATCGGGAACGTACATATTCGGCGTCGATGGCGGCGCATACGGGAACAACATACAGTGGGATCTCAATTTGGTCGTCACCCTTCCAGGGCTCCCGTACGCCCATCTGAATTTCTGAGGCTGCTCCGTGATGGATCTTAGTCGGTACGGCCCGTTTGCAAATGTCGTTGCTCTTGCGTCAGCCCTCGTCGCTACATTCAGCGTGCTTCTCCTGAAAATGCTGGGAGGCGTGAAGCGGTGGACTTGGCTAGCGAGCGGCTCGCCACCCTTTTTAGTGACCGCTGCGGCACGGGTGCTCGCCGTCGCGTTGATGGCGGTCACGTACGTGACGATCAATAAGTCAAATTATCGCTGGTTCGGGGCTGCGGCGGTCTTAACTGGTTTACTGGGATTCGCAGCGATTGTTCGATTCGACCGTCTGCGCAAACTCCACGTTGTTCCAATTCCGATGGTTGGTGCTGATGGAAAGCCGCTCGTGGATAAAAAGAAAAATGCTCTTGAGCAGAACGTTGTGATAGGGCTGGAATCTGACTTGCGAGGCGAGGCCAAAGCAGCGATTGCCGAGACTCGAAAAAAGAAGGGCGGCCTTTCCGTTCGTCAGTTCATGAGCGGATATGGAGCGCAACGTGTTAACGATCCTGAGGCACTCTGGGATTCTGCATTGCTGGCAAGAATCAGCAGCAGTCTGACCACCACTCTCATGTGTGTGGTCCTGCTTGCCGTGATGGCTGTGTTCTGGTCTGCGTTTACTATCGAGGCCGCCGGTAGGTAGCAAGTAGCGCGGACCTCCGTTTTTGAGGTCCGCGGCTTGTTTCTTCGTGGCGCCGAATGACCGACGCTGGTCGTATTCGCTTTCTCGGTTCCGAAGGCAGGATCGGGCCGCAGATGAAAATCTGCGATGTGCGGAAAACCTCATCGGAGGATCGCCCAATCCACTTCACCCTTCTGTGAGCTTGCGGTAAGCGCCGAGATCGTCAACATCCATCAGGATGGTAGGGTCTTCAACCTCGACGAAGTCGGTGGCGGAGCGATATTGGCGAAGCACCGTGTTCGCTCCCTCTGTCACAGCCAAAGCCCTCAACTCTGCGAACAGTTCCCTGCCAATCAGCACCGGATGCCCGCGCTTGCCGTTAAACACCGGGATGACGACGGGCGCGCCAGATTGACGATAGCGTTCGAGAATCTTGGCGATGACGGACGCGCCGACCGCCGGATGATCCACCAGGCACAATAGAACTGCCCGCGGACCTGGGGCATCCCAGGCAGCGAGCCCAGCTTGCAGCGAGGAAGTCTGGCCACGCTGGTAGTCCTGGTTGAGAACGACGCGAATGCCAGTCAAGTCAACGGCCGAACGGATCGATTCGGCATGATGTCCCAGCACCACGGCCATCTCTGAAATTCCCGCCTCGCGGAGATGAGCGATGATCGTTCCCAGGAAGGTCTTACCCCGATAATCGAGCAGGGCCTTGTCCTGGCCCATGCGCGACGATTCACCGGCGGCAAGAATCAGGGCGGCGACATCACTCTGGCTCACGACGATTGATGGACTTTCGGTTGGTACGCGAGTGAAGGAACCGAGGGCAAGACGTTGCGGCGCGCGGCAATCATCTCCGCCACAACGGAAACAGCAATCTCCCCAGGCGTGAGCGCGCCAATGTCCAATCCCACGGGAGAGTGGACCTTCTCTAGAACTTCATGCGGAACGCCTTCACCTTCGAAGACTTTGAAAAACTCCACCAGCTTGCGCCGGCTGCCCACCATGCCGATATAACGCGCCGGGGTGGTGAGGGCCCAGCGCAGGCAAGCAAGGTCACCCTTATGTCCGCGCGTCGCGATGACCACGTAGGAGAAGCTATTCGGGCTCAACTTAGGAAATATCTCTTCCCATGACCCGGAATGCGTCTCCTTGGCGCCGGGGAAGCGTTCTGGATTGGCAAACGCCTGGCGGTCGTCACAGACGATGCTCTCGAAGCCAGCCGTCTGGCCCACCTGGGCAAGCGAAAGCGAAACGTGTCCCCCACCCAACAAGTAGAGAGTGGGAATGGCGAGAATGGGTTCAATGAAAATGTCCAGCGAGCCGCCACAGACCAGACCCTCGTCGTATTCGGGATTCTGATTTAGATTGAAATGGAGCCGGCGCGGCCGCTCCTCTTTCATCACTTCCTGAGCCACCGACCAAACTTCCGCTTCCACACAACCACCGCCCACTGTGCCAACTATCGACCCGTCGTCCCGGATCAGGATCTTTGACGTCTCGTAGCTGGGCACTGAGCCTTGGACTTGAATGATCGTGGCAAGTGCGCCGCAACGGCCCTGCTTTCTGAGCCCGGTGATTTCCTCGTAGATATCCATAACTCTGAACTTCAGCCTAGTTCACGACGCCAAACGTGTCAAACCGACTTCGCCGGGCCTCGCTTGGTGGAAATCGCTGTCTAATTTGCAGGCTCTGAGGACTCCGCCTTTCGGCGCCGCAGATAAGCTGGCACGTCGAGGTCATCCAACGTGATCTCCGGGCTCAACTCCTCCGGCTTGGCATCCACCGGCAATTTCTCCCGCCGCTGCACAATGGTTTTCGCGGTCTCTTGAATGCTACGCGTTGAGTTCGTGATTCCGGTGCGGCCAGTGCGAATCGGCTTGCCGTACTTGTCAGATTTGACGCCCGTGGCGATCACTGTCACCTTCACCTCGTCGTTCATGCTTTCATCCAAGACAGCGCCGAAGATGATGTTGGCATTGTCGGCCGCGGACTGCTGGATGATGGAAGACGCGGAGTGAACTTCATGCAGCGTCAATTTGCTCGATCCGGTAATATTCAGCAGGATTCCCTGTGCGCCATTGATCGAAGCGTCTTCGAGCAACGGGCTGGAGATGGCGCGGTTAGTGGCCTGGATGGCACGGTCCTCGCCGGAGGCCGTGGCCGTTCCCATCACCGCATAGCCCATGCCTTCCATGATCGTCTTGATGTCCGCAAAATCGCGGTTGATGATGCCCGTGATGGTGATAATGTCGGAAATTCCTTGCACGCCCTGGCGCAGAATATCGTCGGCAATCCGAAAAGCCTCAAAGAAGCTGGTT
>JBOGKI010000100.1:0-11117 GCA_050745605.1 Terriglobia bacterium
CAGCAGGATTTTATTGCGCATGGTAATTGGAAACCATTCGACGGCATGGGTGGCGGCGCTGGCCACGACGCGGAAGGCCTGGAACATTCCGAGCGGCGGCGGGGATACCGCCGCCGCAACCCAACCATCCAAGAGGCCTCAAGCCGGCCGAGAAAGCGCCGGGTCACCCTTGTCCATGGCCGGGATGTGCAACGTGAAAGCGGCGCCTCTACCGGGCTCGCTCCGAACGGTCAAGCATCCTCCCATGGCCTCGGCGATGTCTTGGGCCAGACTGAGCCCGATGCCCGTCCCGTGCGTCTGGTTAGCGGCTGCCGCCTGGCCGCGATAAAAGGGCTCAAAGATGTGGGGAAGATCAGCCGGGGCGATGCCGGGACCGTGGTCCTCAACCGTCAATTGAATTTCCTCACCGTGGCTTGTCGTGCGGCTTTCCGCTCGAATACCCATCCAGCCTCCGCCGGCTCCGTATTTGACGGCATTGCTGATGAGGTTCTGCACGCACTGGGCGAGCGCGACGGCGTCCGCCCGGACCAGCGGCAGGTCCGGGGGGACGTGCTTTTCCAGGCTGAGACGGGAGGACTCAATCACGGTTCGCGAATCAGCCAGAACCTGTTCGATGAATCCCTCGAGCTCGAGGGGTTGCAGGTCATAGCGCACCCGCCCGCTCTCCTCGGCCACGAAGGCCAGAATCTGATCCACCAGCGCCGTCAAGCGCCCGCCTTCGTTGCGGATCAGAGCGCCATAGTGTTTCACTTGGGGGCCCGATGTGACCACGCCTTCTGCCAGGTTATCCGCTGCCGAGCAAATGATGGCGAGCGGGGTTCGCAACTCGTGCGAAACCCCGGCGGCAAAATCCATCTGAAGCTGGGCGAGCCGGCGCGCGCGCCGCACGGAGACCAGAATCAGACCCAGGCTCGCCGCCAGCAACAGCAGGACGCCAAATCCCACCGCCAGGTTCCGGCGCTGCAGCTCCTGCACCGCCCGGTCAAGCGAGCCGGCCCGGTGCTTGACGGCCATTTTCCACTCCTGGCTGGTGCGGAGCGGCATAATCACTGGCTGCCAGACGGACGCGAAAAACTCCGCCTCGTAAGCCGGCTCCTCACCACCCTGGTGATGAATTGCCTCTTCCACACCGTTGCCCTGCGCCTCGCCGGTTACAGCCTGGGGCACGGGGACGTCATGCAATAAGGTCACCACGGCATCCGCAGTGGCAAAAGTGTCCGCCGGCATATTCGGCTCGCTCTGGTAGAGAACCTGCCTCGGGTCGCCACCTTGGTGGATCTCGATACGGTAAATCAGACCACCCGGCCCGCTAAAATAGCGCCGCACAAACTCCGGGAGCATGACATTGGACAGGTAATAATGGCTCAGCTCCAGGACCAGGAAGAGCCCGGATGCTTTGCTTCGGGAACTTTCGAATCCGGCTGCAGGCAGCACCTCCACGCGCCGGAGGAACACCAATCCCTTTTCATCAAACTCCCATAGGGAACCTCCGTTGCTGATGGCGCCAGGGGCTGAGAAGGCGAGACGAGACTCAGGATGGAATTTCGCAAGAGCTTGCAATGGCCGCGGCAGAGGCGCCTTTTCAAACCGGCGCGTCGCTGGGTTCAGATGCACGTATTGTGACCGTTTGGCATCCCACACGCCAACGTTCTTCAGTAAGTCTGGACGACGGGAAATCCGGCGCCAGTCCCCGTAATGGTCGGCAACGTCATCGAGCGCCAACTCAGCGGATCTTGCGGCGGGAGTCTGGAAGGCACGGCACAGCGACATCAGTTGGCTGGACAGGTCGCGGTTAAAGCGCTGGATTGATACGTGCAAACCAACCCCTAGGCGCTGGCGCTGCGCCTGGCTCACTTCCTGGCTCCAGCGGACCTGCAAAAACGCCAGCAGGATCAGGATGGAGGCCATCACCGCAACCAAAAGACCTAGGAAACTGGGCCGGCTCGACGATAGCTTCAACGAACCGAGCATAGGATTATTCTCGCTATCTTGCAAGGGCGCCATCGCGGAAACTCACCCTTCAGCTCTGTAGCGCCGCTCTATGGCCGGCGGCGCTGTGTTCTCGATGATCTCGCCGCTCGCAGAGCGGCGCTCTATGATCGCTGTCCAGACCGGCGGTCCCTTCCAGGGTAAACTCCGACCGCCGCTACAGTAAGGTAGTAACCTCGCTCAGCGCGTTCGTATTAATTCGCCTTCACCAGATGCGGCGTCACGGTGGTGTTCGGGCGCAGCTCTTCGGAACCATGCAATGCCACTTCATCGCCCTCGTGAAGGTCCCCGAAGACCTCCGTCAGGCTGCCGGAATTGGCGCCGGGCTTCACATCCACCCATTCGGTTTTTCCGTCGCGCACCCGGACCACGAAATTTGCTTCCATGGTTCGCACCAGAGCGGACTGCGGCACAAACAAGGTCGGATGCGGCCGGCTGACAGGCCAGGAGATCGTGGGGAACATCCCGGCATCCAGGGTCCAGTCCGGATTCCACACATCCAGTTCTACCGGCATGGTGCGCGTCTTCTGGTCCAGAGAGTCGGCGATGCGCGCCACGGCGCCCGCGAACGTCCGGCTGGGGAACGCTGGCACTGTGAAATTGACTTTGGTTCCCTCTTTCACGCCCGCCACATAGAGTTCCGGGACCGCCACCACCAGCCGCAAACGCGATATGTGCTCGATGGACAGCATCGGCGCCTGGGCTCCGGGCCCTCCCGATGGTCCCACCAGCGCGCCGGGGTGGACGAACCGCTTGGTGATGATGCCGTCGAAAGGCGCTGTGACCCGGAGATAGCTTTCGATTTCCTCGACGGAGTGCAAGGTGGCTTGTGCGGCCACCGTGTTCTCATGCAAAGCCTTGACGCGGGCGCGGTCGGCGTCCGCCATTTTTTCGGCCACTTCAAGCTCCTCTTCGGAGATCACGCCGGGCGTGGCGGACGCCACTTTTAGCCGGTCGTAGGTGCCTTCGTCCGACGCGAGTTTGGCCTCCGCCGCAATGCGGCTGCTCACCGCGCTCTGCAATTTGGCCTGTGCCTCAGCCTTCTGAGCGACGATTTCCGGAGCCACCAGGCGCGCCAGAAGTTGGCCCTGCTTCACCCGCGAGCCGCGGTCCACGCCAATCCACTGCACAAACCCGGTGACCTTGGGATAAATCGCCACCACCTCATAGGGCCGGAGTTCGCCGGGCAGGGAGATGGTCATATTCAACTTCTGCGAGATGACCTTGACGGTGTCCACGGTGGGAATGGCGATGGGAGCCGGAGTCGCTTGAGCGGCGGCTTTGCTGCCATCCTGGCTGCAACCGCCGGGCGCCAGGCAAAGAACAAGGATGGCGCCCCCGGCCAACCTTGCCGCTGCGGGACTCCGCAACCGTCCTGCGCGCCGGATGAAGTCATTTGGTTTCATAACTGTCCGTCTCCTTAAGAAACCCCACTGCTTACCCTTTGTAGGGGCGCTGCTTGCTGCGCCCTGGGTGGTAGCCACGACGAATTTGTCTTTCAATTCGTCGTGGGCTCTACATTCCCCGGCGAAAAAGCCCACGGCGAGAAAAACGCGCGCCGTGCCTAACACTTCCTGCGCCGTGGGCGGGGCAAGCCCCGCCCCTACGACCCTGTCGCGGCGTAGGGGCTCTCCGGGTCCGAGGGATCGAGCGACGCCGACGCCGCCGGCACCCGTCCCTGCGCCAATGAGAATACCGCGGGCAAAATCAGCAGCGTGGCTACGGTTGAGGCGATCAATCCGCCGATCACGGCGCGCCCCAAGGGCGCGGTCTGGTGGGAACCCTCGCCGATCGCCAACGCCATGGGAATCATGCCGGCGATCATGGCCAGGCTGGTCATCAGGATGGGGCGCAGCCGGGTCTGGCCGCCGTAGACGGCGGATTCTGTGGCCGAAGCCCCAGCGCGGCGGTGCTCCTCGGCGAACGTCACCAAAAGAATCGAATTGGCCACCGAGACGCCCAACGCCATGATGGCCCCCATAAACGATTGCAGATTCATGGTGGTCCCGGTGGCGAGCAACGCCAGGATGACGCCGCAAATTACCGCGGGGATGGTCGAGATCACCACAAAAGCGAGCCGCATGGACTGGAAGTTGGCTGCGAGCAGCAGGAAAATGACGACAATCGCGAAGCCCAGCCCCATGCTCAGGTTGCGAAGCGTCTGGCGCATGGGCGCCACCTGGCCGCGCACGTGAATCTCGACTCCATGGGGCGGCGTCCCGGCGCGCTGAATGGCCGCATCAACCTTGCTCGCGGCGTGACCCAGGTCTTCGCCTTCCACGTTGGCGGTCAGAGAGATCATGCGCTCCATATCGTAGCGGTCATATTCGCCGGTCACCGTCCCATAGGAAAGGTGCGCCACGTCACCCACGTTGGGATGATTCGCCGGGCCGCCCTGCATCAGCGGGATGCTGGCAAGATCATCCAGAGACGTCATTTGCGCCTGGGGAATCTCCACCTGCACCTGATAGCCAATTCCCGTTTCGGGGTCCTGCCAGAAATTGCGCGACACAAAGCGGCTGGACCAGGTTGCGGTTTCCACCGATTGCGCAATCTGCTGAACCGTGACTCCGAGCTGGCCGGCGCGCACGCGGTCAATGTCCACATTCAGGCTGGGATAATCCAGCGGTTGCCCATAATGCAGATCGCGCAAGGACTTAATTTGACTCATTTCAGTCCGCACCTTTTCAGCGTAAGCGTGGTCCGCCGTCATGCTGGGACCGTGAATAGCAACTTCAATGGGGGTGGGCGAGCCAAAATCCATAATTTGGCTCACAATGTCTCCCGACTCGAAGGTGAACAAAGTATCCGGGAAATCGCGGGCAAGAACCCCGCGCAGCTCTTCCTGCAATGAGGTGACGCGGACGTTGGCGCTCTTCTTCAGCTCCACGCGCAGGACGGCCTCCTGCGGACCGCTGGTCCAGAGATAAATCAGGTTAACGGGATAGCTCGGCGCGTAGGTGCCCACGTATCCAATGCTGATCTCGACGTTCCCCGGTCCTACCAGCCTCTGGATCTCATCCAAGGTCTTCAGCGCGATTTGCTCCGTGGCTTCAATCCGCGTCCCGGAGGGCGCGCGCAGCCGGAGCTGGAACTGGTTTTCAGGAATGTGCGGGAAAATTTCGCGTCCAAGGTATGGAGTGAGGATTGTAATCAGTAGAACCGCCGCCACCGCGTAAGCTCCCACCAGAATGCCGCGCCGCCCCATCAGCCTCTGGATGAATCGGGCGTAGCGGTCACGGAAGTGGTCAAACTTGGTCCGCCCTGCGCGTTCTTCCGGGTTCGAGTGAAGCCTCTTGTTGAGCCAGATATACAGCACGGGCACGAGGGAGTTGGAGAGCAGGTAAGCGACGATCACTCCGTAGGCCACGGCCAGGGACAGCGGAACAAAGAGCGATCGCGTGATCCCCACCATCAGGAATGACGGGACAAACACCGCCAGAATGGAGAGCATCGCCAGGAAGCGCGGCAACAGAGTCTGCCGCGTCGCCTCCAGCGCCGCGACGGCTGGCGAATCCGTTTCCTCGAGGACATGATGAATGTTCTCGATTTCCACCGTCATCTCATCCACCAGGATGCCCACGGCGAGCGCCAACCCTCCCAGCGTCATGATGTTGATGGATTGGTTGGACAGCCATAAGGCCACCACCGCCGCCAGCAGGCAGAAAGGAATCGTCGCCACCACAATGAAGGAGCTGCGCAGCTCCCGCAGGAAGAGGAACACCATCAAGCCCGTGAGCAGTGCCCCGAGGATTCCTTCCCGGATGAGCGAAACCAGCGCATGCGTTACATAGGTGGACTGGTCGAACTCGAAGCTCACCTGAATGTCGGACGGGAGGACGTTCTCAAAATTGCCCATGCTGGTCTTGACTTCATTCACCACCGCCAGGGTGGAAGCATCCGCGCGCTTGGTGACCGGCAGATAAACGGTTCTGCGCCCGTTCACCAGCGCGTAACCCAAGGTGATGTCACTGCCATCCTCGATTCGGCCGATGTCGTGCATGAACACAGTGGGCCCGGCGCCAGTGCGGATGGGCAAATCCGCCAATTGACGGAAGTCTGAGACCACGCCATTCATCGGCGTGATGCGGTCCAAATGGCCGGTGCGCACATCTCCCGCCGGAGCGATCACGTTTCCGGAAAGAAGCGCCTTCACCACTTCACCTGTGGACATGCGGTAGCTGTTCAGTTTGTCCCGGTCCACGTGAATGACGATGGTTCGCGAGCTGCCTCCGAACGTGGCCGGCGAAGAGACACCGGGCAGAGTGGTGAAGAGCGGCCGGACGCGGTTCAGCGCCAGGTCCTGAAGCTCATCCACGCCGTGCGTTTTACTGGAAAACACGAGATACCCCACGGGCACACTTCCAGCGTCGAAGCGCAGAACGAAAGGCGGTACGGTTCCCGCGGGCATATAGGCGTGGGCGCGCTCAATGTAAGCAATGGTCTGGGACAGAGCCTGGTTCATGTCGGTGCCCGGCAGGAAGGAAAGCTTCAGCAGCGCAAAATTCTCTACGGACTTCGATTCCACGCTCTGCAAGCCGGCAATGTAGAGGAAGTTGTACTCATAGTAATACGTTAGATATCCTTCCATCTGGGCGGGGCTCATGCCGCCATACGGCTGGGCGACGTAAATCACGGGCAAATTCAGGTTAGGGAAAATATCGATGGGCATGCGTGTGACCGCCAGAATGGCGCACAACGAAATGCCCAGGACTGCGACGATGATGGTAATAGGCCGCCGTAAAGCTGCATGTACAAGCCACATGGTTTTATCGAGCCTTCCTTATCTATAAGCGTGCAGCGATCAGCGTTCGGCGGTCAGCCAGCGTGACTCGTGGCCGGCTGAAAGCGAATTGCTTCTTGGCGCCATTGCGGCCTTCGGGATGATCGGCGCGTCAATATCTGCTCCATCGTCCTTGCCAGCAGTCTTGAAGTTCAGAACTTGATGTGACCGGATCAAGTTTTCAGATGCGGAGGGGCAGGGTTTCAACCCCGCCGCCGGCATCGCCATCGACTCTCGGGCTTCAGCCCCTGAAGCAAATTTATAAGCGCCCTTCGAAACCTCGCTGGCCTCAGCGGCTAAAGCCGGATAGGTCTAGACCGCGTTGTGGCGGGGTTGAAGCCCCGCCCTTCCGTCGAGCCAACACGCCGCATTCGCCTAAGGCAAAGCCCCATTAGGGATTCGGAATGCTGTTAGCCAGGTTCAAAAACGGATGAACATCTCCCTCCGCCGCCGCCAGGTCCGCCAAGGCGCGCCAGATACTCAGCCGGGCGAGCGAATCATCGATTTCCGCCTGCACCAGCAGACGCTGCGCTTCAGCGACATCAACAATGGTCCCGACGCCAGCCCGGAAGCGGGCGCGGGCTTGTGCTTCGCTATCCTGCGCAGCCTTGAGCTCAATGGGGGTATTTTCTGCCACGCGCCGGGCCCCCTCCAGAATGGCGCGCTCCCGATTGAGTTGGCCGGTGATATTTAGGACGGTCTGGTCGTACACAGCCTGTTCCCGCCGGCGGTTGGCCATTTCAATTTTCTTGCGTTCCCGTATCGACGGGTATTCCAGCAAAGGAAGCCAAACCGTCAGACCTGCTTCCCAGTTGTGGGCCTCATCCGCGCCCAGTCCGTTGAATCCCGCGGCCGCGGTGCCGTTTGCATTCGCTCCGCTGCCGCGAGCCGAACTCAACTCCTCCAAAGTGAACTGAGGATAATACGAGTGGTTCAATACGCTGATCCTGGACTGGACTTCTTGAATCCTTTTTTGTTCCACGACGGTGGCCGGATGGCTCGTAACCGGCATGGCGGCCCAGCTCTGTTCGGGAGGAATCATCAAAAACGGCCCAGGCTTGACGTCCACGGGAGTCCCGGCGATGCCCAGTATTTCCGCCAGCGCGGCGCGGGCCACTTCCTGAATCTCCTGGGCCTGAATCAATTGGGTTTGGGCCGCCGCCAGTTCGGCGTCCGCCCGGGATGCATCCGCGCCCGGCCGGATGTGCGCGTCAACCAGAGCGTGGACTGATTTGGCAAACACCGTCCTGCGGTCCACGTCGGCCTGCGAAGCCTTCACCCGCTGCTCATCCGCCAGCACGGCCAGCGCGGCATCCGCCACCGCTGAACCCACCCCCAGTTGCGTCAGGGTGATCTGCGCGGCGGTGCGGTTTTCCGTCGCTTCCGAGGACCGCACGTTGGACCGCCGGTAGCCAAAATCGAAGGGCTCCCAGGTAAAGAGCACGCCCATCCCGCTCACCCAAAAGGCGCGGTCCGAAGGCTTCAGAACGCTGCCCTGGGTGCTGGGCATGACGGTTGGAAACTGCGGCAGCAGGACTCCCAGAACACTGTTGCGCGTGCCCCGGTCTCCCTGCCACAAGGCGTCCAGGCGCGGCAAGTAGCTGGTTCGGGCCAGGCTCACGCTGGCCCGCGCGGCGTTGTAGCTCTCCAGCGAGGCGCGGACGGCGGGGTAATTGGCAAGCGCGAAATCCACAGCTTCTTGAACGGTGAAGACCCGGCTTGATGGCTGCGATGTCCCGGCCCCCATCGTGCCTGGCGTCGTCGTGGGCGATGGCTTGGCGCCGGACTGCCGCAAGCGGTAGCGCCGGTCTGTAACCGTCATATTTCGTTGACCTTGAGGAGCCTGCGGCGGATCAGGTTGCTGCCCCTGCGCCACCAACGAACCAGAGCAGAGAAGAAGGCAGAGTGAAAGCAACAGGCCGCGGCGGTATTCATTGCAGATCGGCATCAAACTCATTCTCCAGGTGAGTGTTTCGAGATCGTCCGTGCATGCCGGGAACCGGGGGGAGCGGCTCCCTTGCCGTTAATCCGTCTCCGTAGGTCGTGTAAAGTGGATAAAATGTTGTAAAGCCCCGGTAAAAGCGCTGTGCGCAAACCCCCTCGAACCGTTAGGATTATCGGACGAAATGTAACGGACAGGCTGTAAAATGGCCGTAAAAAGGGCCTTAACATTTTCTTAACACGGTGCGCATTATAGGTTTTTGATCCGAGGGTGGGGAGAAGACGGAGGGACGAGAGCCGGGCGAGGCGGGCGCGCCAGGCGGTTACACAGGCCAGCACGAGAATTTTGTTCTCGTGGCCCGTCGCAGGGACAGCCTTTGTGCATGCCCGAGGTTACCCGTGGTGGCCCGACCGCGGGCGACCATAAGGGTCGCCCCTACGTCGCGCTTGAGTTGAAAGGGAATCGAGGGAACTCCGGCAGACTGACACGTGACACGAGAGAACCCGTCAAGAAAGCCCGGGAGCACAACCATGCAACAGAATCAAAGGCGCGAGCAAGCCTATAAGCCGAATTCTGTCCCCGCCAAAGCGGGGGGCGACCATTCATCTAGCCCCGGCATTGCTGCCGGGATCGAGCGACCTACCCGAGAGTTGGCCGGCGCCTTCCGGCCGGGCAATCGGCCTGAACACGCCTTGCGGGGCGGGCAGCCCCTCCTCTCCTATTTGGTCTTGCTCCGTGTGGGGTTTACCCTGCCCCCGGCATCACTGCCGGGGCGGTGCGCTCTTACTTTAAGCCGCCTAAGCGGCCGCACCATTTCACCCTTACCCTGTTTTCCGCCGCGGCAAGCCGCGCCAGATGAACAAGGCGGTATATTTTCTGTGGCACTTTCCGTATCAAGAGCGTACGGCTCCAGCTTCCCGGAGTATCCACCCTTAACCCTCGCCGTTAGCGAGCACATCGCCCTGCGGAGTTCGGACTTTCCTCTCCTTCGCGTTCCTTGACTGCCGAAGCGGCCCGGGACGCGAAGCAGCGATCGCCCGGCTTGCTCGCGCAACTTATATCATAGCAGTTGCCGCCAGGCAGAAGGCAAGAGATAGCAAATGGGGGCCATCGACTGGATGGCAGCCACGGACGGCGCCTTCCTGCCCATGAGCCTACGTCCGTGCCCACAAACAAGGCGCCGGGAAAGTTCGGATCCACCACTATGGAGTTCACCGGAGTGTTGGGGAGATTGCCGCTGATATCGGTCCCGGTCTGACCCATGGCTGCGGCGGCGCCTCCGGAGGCGCAGGCATGCGCTTCGGTGAGCCGGTCTTCCGTCAACCCCGGATATCGCTTCAGCAGGAGGGGCTTGATCTCGTCCGTCCAGAGTAAGTCCACGATTTCCTCGTGGGTGAGAACGGAGTATGCAAACGAGCTGTCGCTCGACATGAGCAACGCCAGAAAAATTGCCAATACACGGAGCCGCAGGAGGCGCCAGCTACTGGCCATGGGGCTAAGGGATGGCTTGGTGAACCGCAGTTTCGTGGAACGACACTCTGAGCCTTTTGCAAATTGGTCATGCCCTTCGTTCCATTGTGAAGGAGCCGGGACGAACACCCGACTTGTCCGAGCTCATGAGCGTCCCGCCAGCCGCCGACGGAGCGGATTTCAGTGGCCAGCGAGGCGCGGACGGAACAAGTGTCGCAGATATCGGTCGAAAGAGGGCCCGTTTCGAGGCTTAGCAGTCTCCGGGGACCGAAAACTGAGCCTCTGCGTGGTCCGTGGAAACACGGAGAGGTGCAAACGCGACTGGCGATTGCACTCCGGGGCGGCCAGGCGTATGCTGACGGTCGTCCGAGAATCGAAAAAGGAAATTCCGGATGAATACAAATTCAAAGGAGCAAATGGTAACCCGCGAAGGCTCTCGGCCGGCCAGCGCCGAGCAGCGGTTGAAAGAGCTTGGCATCAAGCTCCCGGCGCCGCCTGAGCCGTTCGGCACCTATGTGGAAGCGGTGCGGACGGGCCATCTGCTTTTTCTGAGCGGGATGCTTCCCACGGAAGGCCATGGGGCGAAATTCATTGGGCGCGTCGGCGCGGAGCTCGATGTGGAAGCGGGCGCAAGGCGGCTCACCTCGCGGCGCTCAACGTCCTCGCTGTGGCGAGGCAGCATTTGGGATCGCTCGACCAAGTGACGCGGATCGTCCGGCTCGGCGTGTCAGTGGCCACTTCGGGAGATGTCCGCGATCAGCCGAAAGTCGCTGACGCCGCTTCGGAGTTGCTGCAAGACGTCTTCGGAAAAGACAAGAACCCTTGCCGCTTGGTGTATGGCCTTGCAAGCCTTCCGCTCGGCGCCCCGGTCGAGCTCGAGGTCATTTTCGAGGTGGGGGGTTACAGACAATACTGTTCAGTTAAGGGTAGGTG
>JBOGKI010000101.1:0-11086 GCA_050745605.1 Terriglobia bacterium
TTCATTGAGAGCCTCGGGTCCTCGCCGTCCTTTGGAATCCTGGTTGAAACGGATCGCCATGAGGAAGTGGTTCGGGAACTCACCCGTGAATACCCTCGCATGTCGGGAAATCGGCTGCACGATCTTCATATCGCGGCGCTCATGCGCGAGCATGGTGTGACTGAGATTCGCACTGCCGATACCGATTTCCATGAGTTTAAGTTCCTGCGCGTCGTGAATCCGCTCTAAAGAAGCTGTCAGCCATCAGCCGTCAGCCGCCTGTAATGGGCTCCGCCGTCAATCGAGGTTACTGGCTGCCCAAATCTGAATACTGAAGGCTGCCAGCTTCTTCACATCTCAATCGGTAATCAGCAATCGAAAAATCGTCAATTATTCGTATCTAAGCGCCGCCATCGGATCAACCTTCGTGGCCCGCTGGGCCGGGATATAGCAGGCAAACGCCGCGACCACAGCAAGAACCACCGAGACTGCGACAAACGTTGCCGGATCGGTAGGTTTGACACCGTAAAGTAAACTTGCCAGAAAACGAGTGCCCAACAAGCCGCCTGCCCAACCGATGGCGATTCCAAGAAGGGTCAGGAGCATCCCTTGCCGCAGAACCATGCGCAGCACATCGTTTCTCGCGGCGCCTAATGCCATGCGGATGCCAATCTCGTGGGTGCGCAAAGCGACGGAATAAGAAATCACGCCGTAAATCCCCACACCCGCTAAAACCAGCGCCAGCACCGCAAAGAGGCCGAGCATCGCCATGGTGAAGCGATGTGGAGCGACGTCCTGCCCCCGGTAATATTCGAGCGGCCGAATGGTACTGATAACCACGCGGGGATCCTCAGAGAGCAAGACTGTCTGGAGAGGCTTCGTCAACGCTCCTGGGTTACCGCGAGTCCGCACAACAACGCTAAGAAACGGCCAAGGCGTTTGCGCGTACGGAGTGTACACCGTGGGACTCGGCGGTTGGTCCAGGTTCTGGTGCCGGATGTCTCCCACGATCCCGACAATGGTGCGCGGCGAGTTCGGCCAGAGGGGCGAAAAATTGAGAGTGATTTGCCGACCGATGGGATCCTGACCGGGCCAAAACTTTCGCGCCAAGCTTTGGCTGATGATCGCAACGGGATTGGAATTTGCGGTATCGTCAGCCGTGAAAGCTCTGCCGCGAATCAGAGCAATCTGCAAAGTCTGGAAATAGGACGGGCTTACACCCTCCGTGCTCACTTGCTGCTGTTGTCTTTGTGCCTCAGTCGGCGCGGGACGGCCTGGAATTGTGAAGTCCGTGCCAACATTGGATCCCTGCAAAGGCAGATCGGTGCCCACCGCGACATTTACCGCTCCGGGAAGCGTGTTAAGTTTTGCAAGCGTTCTTTCATAGAAACTGGCGCGAGCAGCGTCGGTGGAGTACTGGGTTCCCGAGAGCAGGACTCCAGTACCCAGCACGTGCTCCGCATCGAATCCCGGATTCACTCTGGTCAGGCTATAGAAACTTTTAAGCGCCAAACCCGCACCCACCAATAGAATCACGGCCAGTGCTTGCTCGGCCACGACCAGCGTATTCCGTAATCCAGGCCGGGAGGTACCTTGATCCGCCGATCGGCCGCCTTCTTTCAGTGCGGAAAGAAGGTCCGGTTTGGATGCAAAGAGCGCCGGCAGAGAACCGAACAGCAAACCGGTGAACAGGGATAGACCGACAGTGAACAGAAGAACTTTCCAATCCAGATGCACATGGGCGAGCCCCGGCAGGTTTTTGGGAATATAGCGCGCCAGCGGTGCCGTTCCCCACGTGGCGATCAGCAAACCCAACCCGCCTCCGAATGCCGCCAGCAACAGGCTTTCGCCAAGCAGTCGCGCGATCAGCCTCCCGCGACTGGCTCCCAACGCGGCGCGGATGGCGATCTCTTTCTCTTGCCCGGCGGAACGCGTCAAAATCAGGTTAGCAACATTCGTGCACGCGATCAGCAGCACAAAGCCCACTGCGCCCAGGAGCGCCCAAAGTAACGTCGTTGTGTCACCCAGTACGAATTTCCGAAGCGGCTCGACATAGGTGGTCTGATTGCCGTCATCCTTTGGGTACTGATGCGCCAGACGGCTGGCGATAGTGGTCATTTCCGCCTGCGCCTGGCCGATGCTGACTCCCGGCTTCAGGAGGCCCAGCACTCTCATCCACTGCGATGCGCGAGAATATCGCGCTTTAGCGGCAAACATTGTGCTCTGAGCATCCGGCAACCAGGCGTCTGTTCCGGAGTTCATCGGGAATTCAAATCCGCGGGGAGCCACGCCGACAATGGTGAAGCTCTTGTCGCCCAAGTGGATGACTTGACCGATAACATGTGAATCGGCCCCAAGAGTCGTCCGCCAAAAGTGGTCGGTGACGACGGCGACGGGATTCGCTCCGGGCACGTCGTCGTTCGAATCAAACAGGCGTCCAAGTTCAGGATGCACTCCGAGAACATCGAGCAGACTCGGCGTGATGTAGGCGCATCCCACCACCTGGGGCGAGCCGTGATCCGTCAAGGTGAGCGCGCTGGTGATGTACGCGCCTAAGCTTTGGAAGCTGTGATTCTGACGGGAAAAATCCTGAAAGTCCGGGTAGGAACAGGGACTGACGACGGACTTCGCGCTCGTTGGACAGCCCACGACGGCGAGCTGGCTGCTACGAGGAAGCGGCAGCGGGCGCAGCAGGACAGCATTCACCACGCTGAAAATGGCAGTATTCGCGCCGATGCCCAGCGCCAGCGTGATCACCGCCACAGCCGTGAAGCCAGGATTCTTCGCGAGCATGCGCAGGCCGAATTTCAGGTCTTGCAATAATGTGCCCATAACACCTCAAGCCATCAGCTTTCAGCGGTCAGCGGTCAGCTTAAGGATGAAGGACAAAAGCATCCGTTTCACTTCGGTCGCCTGCCGATCCAACCGCTCATGGTCAGATCCCTGAAGTCCTTCACCGATTTTCCTTCTTGCGCGCAATTACGCTTGATGGCTGAAAGCTGACCGCTGATTGCTGACCGCTTCACTCCTGTCTCAACGCCACCATCGGATCAACCTTGGTGGCGCGCCGAGCCGGGATGTAACAGGCTAGAAGCGAAGCGCCTGCCAGCAAACAGAACACTCCCGCAAAGGTGAGCGGGTCACTGGCAGTGATGCCGAAGAGTTGGCTGGACAAGGCACGAGTCGCCACCAGCGATGCGGCCAACCCAATTCCCAGGCCGACCAACGCCATGGTCGAACCCTGCCGCAGAACCAAGTTAAAGACATCCCGCGACGTCGCGCCGAACGCCATGCGGATACCGATCTCGCGGGTCCGCTGGCGCGTGGTATACGCCAGGACGCCGTAAATTCCCACGGCGGCAAGAATCAGCGCGAGAGCGCCGAATGCGCCCGCAAACGTGGCTGCAATCCGGTGGTTCGTGGAATTGAGCAAAACCCGCGACCCGAGAGTCGTGATGTTAAAAACCGGAACGTCGGGATTGTACCCTCGGATGATCTTCTCAACGGCGGCAGCAGAGGCCAGCGGATTATCCCGGACGCGAACATAAATCGTGCCGCCGGGCACATAGTCCTGAAAAAGCGGCAGGAAGAAAAAGGCCCGCGGATGTTCCCTCAAATCCACGTAATCACTGTTGCGGACGACTCCCACCACGCTGCGCCATTTGCCCCTGGTAAAGACGCGCTTGCCGACGGCGTCCTGATGCGGCCAGAAGTGGTCGACGAATTTTTGGTTCACAATCATCACCGGCGGCGACTGATGCGTGTCCTGGTCCGTGAAGTCGCGCCCGGAAATCAGCGGAATTTGCATGGTTTCGAAGTATCCCGGACCCAAGGAGGCATCTCGAACGTCCATGGACTCATGTGGCTGTGGCGAATACCCTTCCGGGCGCACCTTGTTTCCTTGGGCGAAGAAACCCAGCGGAACCCAATCAGCGAGAGTTGCTGACTGAACTCCGGAAAGCGCTCTCGCTTTCGCCAGAACCTGTCGGTCAAATTGAATTCCCTGCTCATCGTTGTAATCCACGCCATTCAAATCGAACGACATCAGCAGAACATGATGGGAATTAAATCCCGGGTCAAAGCGTAGCGCCCGGTTGAAGCTGCGGATAAACAGCCCGGCGCAAATCAGCAGTAGAAAGGAAAGGGCGATTTGCACCACCACGAGGCTGCTCGAAAGCCGCGCTTTGCTCCGGCCTCCGCTGGCCGTTCCGGATTCCTCCTTCAGCACGGTGGCGGGCTGAACGTTCGATGCTCGAAGCGCCGGCAAAACGCCGAAGATGGTCGCCGTGAGAATGGCGATGGCGAGAGTAGCCAGCAGCACGGTACTGCCGGCGTGTATGGTCATGGAAATAGGCACATCGGCGGGAGGGATAAAGCCCGGAAGCGTTGCGGCGGTCCACAGCGTTACCAGCATCGCCACGCCACCCCCGCACAATGCGAGCAAAAGGCTCTCCACGAGAAGTTGCCGGAAGAGCCGCCAGCGCGTGGCGCCGAGCGAGAGCCGGATGGCCATTTCGCGGCGGCGCATCACGGAGCGAACCAGCAATAGATTGGCTTCATTGGCGCAGGCCAGAAGAAGGACGATGCCGGCGATCGCCATCAACAGAAACAGGATGGTATGCAGGTAGTAATTGGCGCCAAAGGGCGCGCGCCAGAGGGGCGAGAGGGCGAGCGCGATGTCACCCTTGTGCGAATCCGGATACAGTTTCGCGATCTCCTGGTAAAGCACGCCGACGCCGGCCTGGGCTTGGCTGCGGGTGACACCCGGCTTGAGCCGCCCCATCACTAGAACCCATTCGGCGCCTCGATCACGAAGCAGTTGCAGCCCGTCCGCGGGATCGATCTGCGTGGCCATCGTGACCGGAACCCACAGGTCGGATTGCAGCCCCGACTCGGTCCCCTGAAAGGCTGAAGGCGCAACGCCCACGACAGTGTAAGGGTGATGGTTGATGTCCACCGTGCGGCCGATCGAGGATCGCTCGCCTCCAAAATCCCGCTGCCACAAGCGGTAACTGATGACGGCCACGGGCGCGGTTCCGGCCGCCTTGTCCTCATCGTGAAGGAAGCCGCGGCCCAGGACCGGACTGACGCCGAGGAACTTAAAATAGTTCGCTGAAACCATCATCACCCACACGCGCTGCGGCTTGGCGGCGCCGGTCATGTCCGCCGGCCAGATCGAATAGGTGATCATGTCGGTAAAGCTGCGATTCTGGCGGCGTATATCCAGAAAATCGGGATAAGAGATTGGATCCGGGTGTCCCGCCGTGCCGCGGGTCAGCTCCACCAGGTGGCTGGTGCGGGTGGCGCCGGGGATGGGATCGAGGAGAGTCCCGCTGATCCAACTGAAGATGGTGCTGTTGGCGCCGATGCCGAGCGCCAGCGTCAGGACGGCCAGCAGCGTGAACCGGGGCGACTTGGCCAGCATGCGCAGGCCGAATTTCAGGTCCTGGAATAATGCGCTCATAGCACCGCTTCTCCCGGATCACAACGTGCTGCGTACGACCTCGCTGTAGCGGCGGTCTATGACCGCCGGTCTGGACGGCGGTCATAGACCGCCGTTACAGCTAATGCACCCAGCTTCGTGCGTTTGTATCAGTTGCCCTCATGGGTCAATTGCGCCGACGGGTTTTGCTGAATGCTGATCGCTGACGACTTCATTCCTGCCGCATGTCACTCGCCACTTGCCTCTTGTCTCTGTTCAGCCCTCACTGCAACCGAATCCGGTCGAACGAGTCCCAGCGCGACATATCGGAGAGAACCACCACGTCGCCAACCTTCAATCCCCGAAGAATTTCGATGGTGTTCACGGAGGCGCGGCCCACTTTGACCTGGGTGCGCACGGCTTCTTTCGCGTTGTTCCAATCCACACCGTCGGGTACGGCCTTGAATAGACTGATGGTGCTGTCCTCCTGTCCAAAAGCAGGACGGCCCACGTAGAGGACGTTATTCAGATGCTCGATTTCAATGGTGCCATCCACGCTTAAGTCCGGCACCGCGCCCGGAGGCAGCTCGCCGTCCAGCTTCACGTCCACCGTTCGCGTTCCATTCTGCACGGAAGGATCAATACGGATCACATGACCCGGAATGATGCCGTTGTGCGTATCAATGGAGGCGCCTTGGTTTAGTTGAATATCCTTAGCCTGCGTCTCCGCGATCTTCAACTCGGCCTTCAGTTGTTTAGGATCCGCCACCTTGCACAAGACTGTGCCGGGAGTAACCTCCTGCCCCACTTCCACATCGAGCTCCTGAAGCACGCCATCAATCCCGGCGCGGACTTGAAGCCTCTCCACCTGGCTTTCCTTGAGGTCATAAAGCGCGCGAAGCTGCTCCACCTTGGCTTGGGCGGCTACGAGCTGCGCTTTCACGGATTGGTCACTAATGTCCAGGCGTTTCTTTTCAATTTGGCTGCGCGTGTCGAGAGCCTGGGCTTTCGCCTCTGAAAGCTGGGCATTCAGCGGCGAGGCCACGCCGCTGCTTGCAAGCTGCTGGTCCACGTGGGCCTGCAATTGGGCTTGCCGGTAGTCAGATTGAGCCGTAGCCAGTGTTGACCGCTGGTCGAGCTCCTGGCTCTGAAGCTGAACTTTTAAGCTCTGGTAATCCGCTTCCGCAGCTTTCATTTGCCATTCAGCATCCACCGCCTCTTGTTGTAGTTGCGGGTTGTTGAGCTGAATCAGAACGGTGTCGGCCTTCACTGCCGTTCCGGGCAGCACCAGCCTCTTCACGACGCGGCCTTGCGTCGTGGCGGCGATCCACTGTATTTCAAGCGGTACGAGCGTACCCAAGCCCCGCACCTGTAGGTCCATGGGGCCGCGCTTCACCGTGTCGGGCCACAGTGTTGATTTGTCAACTCCCGGGGGCGCAGGTTTCAGGCGCGAGAGACCCATGCTGATCAGCACCACCGCCACAAGCACCAGTACACCGTAAATCGTCATCCTGATGCGCCGCTTTCGGGCGGCGCCTTTTCTTGGTACATCCATGGTTTATCTATTCTCCGTAGTTAATCTTACCGCAAGCCGTTTGCCAGTCTGTCGCGAAACGGCATATCGTTTACAATCAATGAAATGCAGCATGGCCTCCGCTGCAAAGACGGTGCCACGGTGTTCGGGAGTGGGATGGGTGTGTCCGGAATCGAACACCCAGAAGGTGTGAGCAAATTTGGCTGTAGCGGCGGTCTATGACCGCCGCTCTCGTGTTTTCAATCAATTCGACGCTCATAGAGCGCCGCTACAGCAGCCTTTGGCGATTAATTCACACCTTCACTAGGGTTAGGATACACCCGTTGCCGCGAGAATGCTAAAATACGGTTGGACTCTCAGGCCGGATTGTCCGTCATGGCGGAGTCAGATTACGGCATCTTCGCCAGGAGCCGTGGCCCCTGTCGGGAAACAGGTAGCATGAGACTCCGGATGGCGAGAATCTGCTGCAGCTACTTGGCATAATAGGCATGTGGCACTCAGGCGCCGCGGCCGATAGGCCTAGCCTGAGCCGATCTGGCCGTGAGGCGTTGGCCCCGTTGTAGGGTGGCCTTGGTGCTGCCTGAAGGGCCTTTCTTCTTTGCCATGATACGAACGGTGCACTTAGCCTGCTTTATTCACGAATGGACGGCGAAGCGTGCGTTTGAGACGCATGGCGCGGCTTGAGCGTGCTCTGTGAAGCCGGTTTGATCCCTTCGGGCGGTTTCTGCCGGTTGCGGACCGGATGCGGGCATGAATCGGGCTGATTTCGAAGACACCTCTGCTGGGCTGCGGCTCGGCGGCCAGGCATCGGAAGGATGTTCCGTGGAACGTGGGCAGGCTATCCACTCAAGGCGCCGAAGGCCAGGGCGATTTTCCGAAAGCTGCTCAGGAACGGAAACGAGACGGGAAGATGAATCACTACGCGGCGCACCGAAACCCTCACCTGCGCCCCCAGCTTCAGCAACCGCTCACGCAAGGTCCCCACCTGCGCCCGGGCGCACGCCGTCCGTGCCGCCCGCAGCCGCAACTCTTCGATCAGCACATAGGCCGCCGCCCTCATCAGCACGCGCAACTGGTTGGCCCAGAATTTCGAGCAACTGGTGCAGTCGATCTCCAAGCCCTGGTGCAGTTCCTTGAGGCGGTTCTCGATTGCGCCCCGCTCGCAGTAGACCTGCTCGTAGATCCACTGCGGACTCTGTTTCAGGTTGGTGATGAGGAAGCGCGGGTTGTCTTTCGGCTCCCGGTCCGGACGACGCGTAGCACCCGGGTTTTCCCGGTCTCCTGTTAAACTGCCACGTGACTTCGGCGGGCCTTGATTAGCGCGACTCGTTGGTGACTTCGATGGCCCGCACGGAAGCATAGTTCTTGACGGGAACAAATGAAAGCAAGAGCTTCCCCTGGGCGTTGGGTCGAAGGTCGTGAAACGTTCGCACCAGGGCGCGATTATCGCCGCCCGCCTCTTTGAAGATATCAAAATTCCGCAGCAGTGCGACGCCGTTGCAGTCTACGTCGAAGACCCGGCTTTCCACCCCGCCCTTGCCCGGGTCGCCCGGGCCAAAATAGGTTTCATCGAACAACAGCGTGACGGCATAACTTCCTTCCGCAACAGGAAGGGCATAACTGAAATTGCCGTATCGTTCTTCGGCATAAAGGCCGGGATCAGGAGTGCCTTGAACCGGCGTGGGATCGCCTGCCAAACGTCCTCGCAGAAAATAGCGGTCGGGCTTCCAGAGATGCCCCGCTGAGTCCGTATAAGAATTTTCCTGGCAGACGATGCGAATCGGCAGGATTTTCCCCAGCGGAGTCGGGATAATCTCTAGGGCATTGAGGACAGGAGCGTCGAGCGCCTTAACAAAGCTCAAATGGAGCTGCCCGTCATCCGCCGGTGAAACGTCCTTGAACACGCGCACGTCCGCAATATCGTTGCCGCCTGCATCGCCGTAAATATCGAAATCGGTCAGCAGCCGCTTTCCATTCAGGTTGATCGCGAACAGGCGGCTGGTTTCTCCGCCGCCAGCGTGGGTTCCCGGTCCGTAATAGGTCTCCACAAAGTAGAGCCGAAGCTCGTACGTCCCGGGCTTTAAGGGAATATTGTAGGAAAACTCCCCTTCGCGCGCGGTTTCAAACAAGTTCGGATCCTCAGCTCGCTCAATCAAGACTTGAGGCTCGACGATGGCTTGGCCCCCGCTGTAATAGCGGTCGGGCCCCCAAGTCTCGCCGCTCCGGCCCACATAATCCTTCATGGAGTAACCGGCGATGATCCGCACTGCGCTTCCCGCGGAGGCTGCGGCCGACATGGAAGCCGTAGCGAGCGGTACGGGAACAGCCGTTGCCGCGGGCGCCCCTTGCCCTACTTTGGGTCTCGCGGCTCTTTTGACCGCTAAAATGGCGACGCCCGCTGCCGCAACGATCAGCGCGAGAGCTAATCGCCATTTCATGCCTCTCGCTGGCGAGCGAATAGGCGGCCGGGCGGCGGTTCCGGCGGAATCCGCCGTGGCCATTGGGCCTTCTCGATCCGGCAACTCCAGTTGCGGCGCGCCCGAAGAGGATTCCGGCGTTCCGCCGCCGGTTCCTGGCGGTCGGAGAAGGCCGCCCGAGGGCAACGGGATGGCCGAAGCACCATGTTCTTCGCTCCGGAGCAGGAACTGTGGGATGTAGTGGCCAACTTGCAGGGAAATGACCACCGCATGGTCCGCGCCTTCGCTTTCGTAATACTGCCTTAATTTGTGGCGAAGCCGGTGGGCCTCAACGCGAACGATGGAGTCCTCTTTCGGATCGAAATCGGGCGGGCGCCCAAACGCTTCGACGCCAATGTTGTATTCCTTGATGGCGTCTTCCTGCCCCTCAAGGTGCTTCATTCCGATATACCAGAGCATCTTGGCCACGTTTGGGGACCGGGCAAAAATCTGTGAGGCGAGGACCGTTTCCAGCTCCGTTCGCTCGATTTCGGCTTGAGTTCGAACGAGCATAATGCTTTGAAGAAGTCTATCACAACAAAAAATTGACGACAAACAACTGAAATTAGGCGTTAACCTCACCGAAAGGTTTTTGTTAACCCCCTAGCAGTTAAATGGGTTATGGACCATTGCCCTACATTAACTCTTTTAACCTTGACAAGATATGAGGCACCGCCCGTACCCTGCATTATGTCTGCTGAGTCCTGGTGTTAGCCCAAGTGTGGCTTCCTGGTGGGGTACCAACAACCAGGCCTGATTTCCTCCGTCGGGTTCAAAGCGGGTAAGGGGCGCTGGAGGCGGGATGCCGCCGGGCAGCGAGAGTAGCCCACGCGATTCAGAAGAAAAAACCGGGGCAACCTGCGAAGCCTGGACCGAGAGATCGCGACGCGGCAGCGCGTCATGAGGAGTAGGAACAATGCAAAAAATAGCTCGCATGACCTGGCTGGCTGTGATTATCGGCACGTTGGCGTTGGCAACCGCCGCGATCGCACAGAACACGAATTCGGGTGATATCCGGGGCACGGTGACCGATTCGTCGGGAGCCGTAATACCCGAAGTGACCGTAGCGCTAACCAATAAAGATACGGGAATAACGGAAGATTTCGTCACCAATAATTACGGTATCTATGACACGGTCTCGACGCCTCCCGGAACCTACAATATTACTTTTACCAAGCCGGGTTTCAAACAAGAGACGCTCGGCCCCGTCGTACTCCGCGTGGCGATCATCACGGAGAACGCGGTCCTGCAGGTGGGCGCGGTAACGCAGGAGGTGACCGTCACCGCGGGTGGCGCGCCGCTCCTTCAGACCGAAACCGGCCAACAGGGCACGGTTATGGTCGGGCATGAGATCGAGGAGTTGCCTCAGTTAGGCGCCGGGATCACCGGCAACGACTGGGCCAACTTCAATATCTACCTTCCCGGCGCTGCAGGCACCACTGACGGACGGATGTCGCTAGGCGGGGGGGCTTGGAATGCCGGCGACGCGGTTTCCATTAACGGGAACCTGCCAAACTTCGACAACTTCCTCCAGGACGGCGCCAGCACCATCCTCCCGGCGAGCTACAACAACGACGATGCGGTCTTCGAGACAATCCAGGAAGTTCAGGTCAATACCTCCTCGTTTTCGGCAGAGTACGGCATGGGAGGTATCGTATTCAACCAGATCAGCAAGGGCGGAACCAACAACTGGCA
>JBOGKI010000102.1:0-11083 GCA_050745605.1 Terriglobia bacterium
AAGTTACACAAAACAAACTAGATATTTTAGATTTGGCTTGGCTGGGTGCTCTCCAAGCACGTCGATTGCCACTTACGCGCCCGTAGGTCAAGGTGCCAGCGGGGGGATTCTCTCGAGCGCACCCGTGGGCGGCGCAGACGCGGCCTTTAGCCGCAACAAAAGCGGCCTGACGCTGAGCGCCGTCATTCCCGCGTAAGCGGGAATCCACACGCCGACCATGGTGCTCGGTCAGCGGCTGTTGAGATCAAGAGCCGCAGAGCTTGAAAGACGCAAACTCCGCGCCTGTGTCAACTCGCTGCACCAGTGCTGGGTATGGGGCTTTATTGGCCGTTGCCGGTGGCGCTTGCCACTTGCTCGTTGGCTTTGGGGGCGAAATAGCCGGGCCGCGTGCGCACGATCAGACGGCTCTTGCTCTGGGGCACAAAGGCGACGACACGGACCTGGCGGAAGCTGCCATCCTTCTTGATGTTGGTGGGATAGTAGGCCAGCGTGTACTGATTGCGAATGTCATGGGCGATTTGCTGGCAGATGGAATCAACCTGGTCAAGCGTCTTCGGGAAATACGCCTTGCCGCCGGTGGCTTCGGAAAGCTTCTTCAGGATTTTCTCGGCGTGCTTATCCCCGCCGCCATGGATTTTGAACAGACCGCCGCTCGTCTGGTCGCCCAGCAGTCCAATGCAGTAGATTTCAGCGTTGGATTTCTCGGCGTACTGCACGAGCTGGTCGAAGGTATAGCGGCTGGCATTATCTTCGCCGTCGGTGATCACCAGCAGCACCTTCTTGTCGCGCGTGCCCAGCTTCAAATGATCGAGCGAAGCATAAACCGCGTCGTAAAGCGCCGTGCCACCGCGCGAATCGATTTTGTCCAGCGCCAGCTTCAGGTCTTCGGTGCTGGTGGCGAAGTTTCCGGGGGTGTCGAGGTAATAGACGTCGTTAAAATTGACAACGAACACCTGGTCATCCTGATTCGAGGTTTTGACGAAGGTCAGCGCCGCGGTGTTCACCGACGGGCGCTTGGGGCGCATGCTGCCGCTATCGTCAATCACAATGCCCATGGTCACCGGCACGTCCGCATGGGAGAAGACGGCCAGCTTCTGGCGCGCGCCGTCCTCGAACACCTGGAAATCCTTTTCGCCAAGGTCATTAATGATGCGGCCTCTCTTGTCCACGACGGTGGCATGAAGCACCACCAGGTTCACGTCCGCGTGCAGCGTAAAGCCGCGGCCGCTCCTTTGGAGTTTTCCACCGTGGCCCGTCTGAAGCTTGGGCGCTTGGGTTGTGCCGGGGCTGGCGGAAGCGCCGTTCGACGGCGGCGTCGAGGCAGGTTGGTTGGACTGAGAGTTTTGAGCTGGTCCGGCCAGGACTCCCGGCCAGGCGGAAAGGGCCATCAGGAGGCCAGCCGAAAGACAAAAAGCAGCAGGGAAGGTCAAAAATGTCTTATTGGGTCGGAGCATAATAACCCGTGCGGGCATAAACCTGAAGCGGTGGCAATCCTTTCGGCGGATCGAGCTTCACCCGGATGCGGCGCCATCGTCCGTCGCGAAGCAGGTTCGATGGTTTGTAACCGATCACATACTGGTTGCGAAGCTCGATCGAAATTTTTTCGGCGATGTCGGGCAGCTCATCGGCATCCTCGACGCTGAACATGCGGCCTCCGGAAATTTCCGCCAGGTCGGAGAGCAGGCTGGGTCCGGCGGCTTCCTCGGGCGTACGGGCTCTAGAGGCCAGAGGCTCAAAGATGCCAACCGCATAAATTTCAACGTCCGCTTCTTTCACCATTTGTTTGATGTCGCGTTCGGTGTATCGGCTGTGATTTTCTCCGCCGTCGGAAATCACCAGAATCGCCTTGCGGCTCGACGTGGCCTTCCTCATCTGCGTCAGGCCCATGTAAATGGCGTCCAGCAACGCCGTGCGACCTCCGGACTTCACGAAAAGCAACCGGTCCTGCAGGTGTTCGAACTGCGAGGTGAACCCGGAGATCAGGTTCGGGCGCTCCGCGAAGTTGATGAGCATGAACTCATCCTGTGGATTGGATGTCTTAAAGAACTCCAGGGCTGCTTCTTTCGATTTCTGTATTTTGTCGGACATCGAGCCGCTGGAGTCAAAAATGATGCCGACCGAGATCGGCGCGTCCTCGGTGGAGAACGAAACGATCTTCTGGCGCACCTTGTTATCCAGGACCTCGAAGTTCGATTCGTCCAGGCCGGTGACAATGCGGTCATATTGGTCCGTGACCGTAACATTGACCAGGACCATGTTGACGTTCACTTGGAAAGGCGTGGTGTGGATGGGGGGCTCGCGGACCACGATCTGCGAACCCTGCTGCTGCGCCTTGGCCTTGGTTTCAGTGTCCGCCGAGGGCTTCGGACCGCCCCGCGCGGCAAGCGGACGGGAACATACGGCGATAGCGATGAGCAAAAGCGCGACTCGGGAACGCCTGAACCCTGAAGCAATGGCGGTGATCACAGCGGCTCCTTCCCGCCAGCCCGCCGCCAGTCTGGCCGCGGACTACGGACGGTGAATCGGCGCGGAAGCCGAAGGCCCCCAAGCTGCATTCTAGCACACGCTCCGCCGTGCCGAGGGCGGAAGAATTTACGCCAATTTTACGCAACTATGGCACTGTCGCCGCAAATTTGCAAGTACCGGTACGAAAGTCCGGCGACTCAGTTTGATGTTTCCTGACATGGTTCGCGGCCGTCATTCCCGCGCAAGCGGGAATCCATTTCAAGACCGGGCCCTTTTCAGCACGGCTTCAGAACGCCGCTCGGATTTGCGAGATGGACCCCCGCTTTCGCGGGGGTGACGGCGCCCTTGATACGAGGATGCTCGGAGAATGTTTGCTGAAAGCAGGAATTTACCGGTTTTGCAACGCACGGCCAGCGGAGAGGTGAGGGCGGCAAGCTGGGCAAAAAACAAGCGCCGGGGCCGAGGAGGAAACCCGAGTTTCGCTGTCCAGAAACTCCTCGGGTTTCTTCCCGGTCCCGGCGGATGGCGGGCTTTAGCTGTTCGACCTAAAAAATCAGCTTCATGCCAAATTGGAAAATGCGGCCGAGGTGTGCGGAGGTCGGATGCAGGAAATTCGTAGTCGACACGCAGCCCGGATCGCCCGCTGAGTTGTTGGTGGCGCCATAGCATCCGATTGAGCCGGAGATGCCGTACAGATTCGCATTGTTGAAGGCATTGAACGATTCGGCGCGAAACTGGATTCGGGCTTTCTCCTTGATCGGAATCTCCTTGAACAATCCCATATCCATATTGAAGCGGGATGGGTTGCGAAGGATATTGCGACCCGCGTCACCGAAAGTGAGACCCGTGGGCGCGCAAAAAGCGCTGGGGTTGTAGAGGAGCGGCCCGATGACGCCGGGAGTGTTGGTGACCGACGGAGCAGCATTGATATTGCCGCAGATGTCCGGGTAAGAACCCGTGCCGACGCCGTTGGCGACGCCAGCGTTGTCGCCGAACACCCCGTTGGTCACACTGAAGGGAGTGCCTGTCTGGAACGAGGTGATTCCGGAGATTTCCCAGTTGCCCAGCACGTCGTGGGCAAAGCCGGGCGATTTGAAGAATGGGAAATCGTAAAGATAGCTGATCTCCAGAACGTGACGCTGATCGAAATTGGAGCTGGCGTAGTTGTTCGCCAGGTTATAGGAGTTCACGAACGAGCCGTCGTAACGATCTGAAGAGTCGTCCAGCGAGTGGCTGTAGGTATAGGCCACGCTGAGGTTGAAAGCGCCGACCGTCCGCCGGAGGTAAATCTGCAAGGCGTTATAAGACGAATTAGCCTGTGACTCCAGGAAGGTGATATTGCTGAAGCCGGTAATGGGCCGGGACGGGTCGGGATTGTTGCCGCAGGCGACGCCGAGGTCGGTGGCCGCCTGGCCGGTGACGGTCTTCCCATTCACCACAAAGGGGGCGCCGGCGTTGCAGAGCGCTGAGGAAATCGGCTGGCCGGCGCTGAAGGGATTCTCCGAGGCCGGAACCGGAAGTATTTGGTTGAGGTCGCGCTGGTCGGTGAGGTGCGTTCCTTTGCTGCCGACGTAGGCGACGCTGACGACGGTGTTCGCGCCGATATTGTGCTGAACGTCGAGGTTCCATTGCTGGACGTAAGGCCAGAAAATCTGTGGCTCGACCGAGGGTAGGCTGAGCGGGAAGAGAAGACTGCCCCCGTTGCCGACACTGGAATATCCCGAGAGGTTGAAAACGCCAGGAGTTAGGGCCAAGGGGGGCGTTCCTTCCAGCGATTCCGAATTGGCTTCGTTGCCGTTAGTGTGCTCCCAGAACATGCCGTAGCCGCCGCGGATGGCCGTGGTTCCGTGCCCGAACGGATCCCAGGCGAATCCAATCCGGGGCGCGGGATTGAACAGGTGCCCCTTCATGCATCCGGGCGGGGCGCCTCCGACACCGCACGTAACGATGCCATCGAACGGGTTGCCGATTCCCGGAACCAGGGCGCCGGCCTGGCCGGTGATGTTGCCGTTCACATCGATCTGCGGAGCGCTAGCAGCGCTGTAAGCTGCAAGCGAGAAGCTGGATTCATTAGGATACTTGGAGCGGAAGGTGCCAAACAGTTCCATACGCAGTCCCAAATTCAGAGTCAAGTGCTGGGTCACGTGCCAGTCGTCCTGGATGTAGGGGGAGAGAGTCTTGTAGCGGTTGTAATACTTGAGCTCGTCGTTCAGTTGTTGGTATTCGCCGATTGCTCCGATATACATGTCGGCCAGGGCGTTACCCGTGGTGACGCCGGATGAATTGCTGAAGTTCAAAAAGCCATTGATGCTCGGGGCGCCGCCATACTGTTCGTTCTTCTGGTAAGCGATAAAATCCGCTCCGAACGTCAGGTTGTGGTTTCCGTGAATCTTACTGAGATAATCCCTGAAAGTGTAAATGGGATTGGAATTGTAATTTGGGTTGGCGGGATTAATGAATCCTGAATCCTCGCCAAAGCTCGCTGCGGGGTTGCTTCCCAGCGAAATGCCCGGCAGCTCGCCTCCGAAGCCATTATTGAACAGGCCGCCCATGGTAAAGCCTGATGGCCGCTTGAAGTATCCCTGGTTGGTCAGGATGATGTGATCTGTGGTGTAGCCGAAAACAAATTCATTGAGCAGCGTCGGAGAAATGCTAGCCGTCAAGTGTGCGGCCTCGCTGGTGCCGGGACCGCCGAACGCTGTGGTCACCGTGGGGAAGCTGCCCGTACTCCAGAGAGTCGTTGGCGTCACGGTATTCCAGGCGTCGTGAATGTACCGCCCCATCAAACGCACCTTGGGGGTGATGTTCTCGTCGACGCGAATCAAGTCCTCGCGCCAGTCTGTGGGGTAGGAGATGGTATTGATGTAAAACGACGTCGCGCCGCTACCGACGGTGGGCGCTGGGATGTATCCCAGGAGGGTCTGCGCCTGTGGAGAAATAGGAACCTGATTGCCCGCATAGGGCAGATGGGTGATCGGATTCACCGGGCAATTCGAACCGGGGCAGACGTCGGAAAAGTCACCCTGCCGCTCCTGAAGTGAAGGCACCTGGACGTTGTATCCATTCGGATCTTTTTGCTTGCGCCATTCTTCCGACCAGAAGAAGAAGGTTTTGTCCTTTTGAGTATTGTAGTGGCCGGGAATGTAGATCGGCCCGCCCAGCGTGAAGCCATAATCGTTCTTCTTATAGGGCGGAGTGCTCGTGTCGAAAAAGCTTCGGGCGTTGAAAGCGTCATTGCGGAGGAATTCGTAGACGTCACCGTGGAACTGATTCGTCCCGGACTTGGTCACAGCGACAACCGTGCCGGATGCGTCCTGGCCGTATTGGGCGCTGTAATTCGAGGTCAGGACTTGCGTTTCCGCAATGGCATCCACGCTGGGATAGACGTTGATGGTGCCGTTCGAGCCGGTATCCAGGATGCTGGCGCCGTCCAATTCCCAGTTGTTGTATTCGGTGCGTCCGCCGTTGACGCTGTAAGCCACGCTGCCGTAGACCCCGACGGTACCCTCATCCTGACCCGTCTGGTTGCTGACGCCCGGTACCAGCGTGATGAGTTGGGTGAAGTTGCGGCCATTCAACTCGAGCTGAGTGATCTCCTTGCCGGTCACCGTACCGCCAAGCTGCGCGGTTTGAGTTTGGACCTGTCCGACGTTGGTGCCTTGCACCGTGACTTCCGTCGAGACCTGTCCGACCTGGAGGGTTACGTCAGCCCGGATATTCTGTGCAACGTTTAAGACCACGCCGTGGAGGGCATAGGCTTTGAATCCTGGCGAGGTGACCTGAATGGTGTAAGTTCCGGCAGAGAGCCCGGGAACGAGATAACTGCCGGCGGAGTCTGTGGCGGTGGTTCGTTCGATGCCCTGGGCGCGGTTCGAGAGTTTCACTGAGGCGCCGGGAACCACGGCGCCCGAAGTGTCCCGCACCGTGCCGGTGATGGACGATGTGTCCTGCCCGAAAAGCATAACGCTGATCAGACAGGCGGCGAGCAACATGCTAAGACGGAATAAAAATGATTTCATATTTTTTTCCTCCCCCTTGCGGGCTTCAAATGATTGGTGTATTGAAACAAAGATGCGGGGCCTCCGGTGTTTCGCGCCCCAGCCATCCTCTGACCAGACGGATTCTTTCCGGATATCTTCCATCCCCCACCCGCTTCGACGTAAAATGATCCAGACGCAATTAATAAAGGTTCTTAATAAATGCTAGTCATATACCACTTAAGGCCGGTCCCTGTCAATAGGCTCATGAAAATGAGTGGTGGTGCAGTTTGGCTCCTGTAGCGGCGCTCTATGAGCGCCGAAAACGGTATGGAATCAACAACGGCGGTCACAGACCGCCGCTACAGAGGCCAAACTGACTCGCTACCGCGGGTGGCGCCGACATCGCTGTTTATGTCGGCGGCTCCGGCGGGCGCATACACACAAACCAATGTATGCGCCACCCACAGCGAGGTGTGGCTTAGGGTCGCGGCGCAAATCGTTGTCATGCCCAGAGCTGTCATTCCCGCTTTCGCGGGAATGACGGGGTCTCTCATGTTATGATCCGGCAGGGGGGAAGGCGCCGCAGTTCTACCTGGGGGTGAGCCGTGCGATCTACGAAGAAACCCAACCGAAAAGGGCAGAGCGCAAAGGCGGTGGCGAAGGGCATCTCGCCGGGGCGCCCCGAGTTTCTTCGGGAAGTGAATGCGCGGCAGCTCTTACGCTTGCTGCGGCTGAACGGGCCTTGTTCCAGGGCCGATCTGTCGCGTCAATCCGGCCTCAGTGCTCCGACCGTGTCAAGCGCCATCTCCTACCTCGAGCAAAAGAGCTTGGTGGAAGCCGTAGGACCCGGTCCCTCCACCGCGGGACGGCGCCCCGGCCTGTTGCGGTTCAATTCCAGCCGTGGATATGTGGCCGGAGCGGATATTGGCCGGTCCGTGGTGCGCGTGGGTTTGGCGGATTTGGATGGAAAGCTGGTGGACAAGTGGGTGGCGGAGGTTCCGGCCCACAACAGTCCGGAGAGCGTGGCTCGCCAGATTATCGGAGCGGTCCGTCAACTTCGGCGCCGCCACCAGATTCCCCTGGCAAAAATTCTGGCGCTCGCCGCGGGTGTTCCGGGCATTACGGACCCGCGGGCAGGAATCGTCCTTTCTGCTCCCATCCTCTCGCACAAGTGGGAGGCAGCACCGCTGCGCAGGATTCTGGAAAAAGGCAGCGGCATTATCTCCACCGTGGAGAATGACGTGAATCTCGCCGCTCTGGGTGAAAGCTGGTGCGGCCGGGCCCGAGGCGTTCAAAACTTTGTCTTCCTCAGTATCGGTACGGGAGTTGGCGCGGGGATTTTTGTGGATGGGCATCTTTACCACGGCTCCGAATGGACGGCGGGCGAAATCGGTTACCTCTACGTTCCCGGCACCGGTGAAACGCCGCTGGCATTGCGCAGGCGCGGTTCCCTAGAAAGCGTGATTGGCGGCGAAGCAATCCGGAATTTCTGGTTGACTCTCCACGGGTCCGGCGCCCGGAACGGACGGGGCGGCTCGCGGCGAACTGACGCTTTTGAAATTTTCGATCTCGCCGAGCGCGGCGAAAAGCAGGCGCGAGTGGTACTGCAGCAGACGGCCCGCTTCCTGGCGGACGCCATCACCAATGTTTGCGTGATCTTGGATTCATCCCTGATTGTGTTCGGCGGCCACCTGGGAACGCATCCGGCGCTCTTCGAAGCCACTCGCCGGATTCTGGACCGGAACGAGTTTCCCCGGCCCGAGCTCGCCCTCAGCAGTCTGGGCCGGGAGGCGCAACTGTTCGGCGCTCTTTGGCTGGCTCTGCGAGTGGCGGACGCAAGAATTCTGCCCGCCGCGGTGGACCCGCATGTGAGCCACGTTTTCCCTGGAAACCAGGGCCTGTCCTTTCCCGTGCTGGGTTTGGCGGGTCCGAGCTAGCCACCCGGCATCCTCCCACACCGGGGATGGTGTGAGCTTTCGCTCCTTCGAGAATCGCAAGAATCAAAAACCGTGCCGGGCAAAATGCGTGGCCCACAAGCCGTGGCGCGCCTTGACAAAGTGTTAACCCCGCCGATAACATTTTCTCCTCGCAGCTTCGGCAGAGGTCGCTGATGGGCGGTGCCCATCGATCGAAGCGGAGAGCGCACTCAGAGCCAACGCCAAGCGTGAGCCTCGGCGGCCGCAAGGTGGCGGGATGATAGGCTGATGATACGGGCCACAGACTCCTGAGCCGGGAACCCAGGGAAGCGGCGTTGTGGCAACTTTGGACAACGTGTTTCGGGCGCAATCTGGCAGCCGGTGGGTTCGACTCTTGACGGACATTGAGCAAGTTCTGAACGAACACGAGATTTTGCTGACGGGCGCGAACGGTTTCCTGGGCAAAGTAATCCTGGGTCTGCTCTTGGACCGCTATCCCGGCCTGAAACATCTCCACCTCCTTCTTCGTCCGGCGCGCGGGCTGACGGCCCACGATCGCTTTGAGCGAGAAATGCTGGCTTCGCCGGCGCTCGAATGGCTCAAACAGCGATGGAGCCGGGAAGCTCTGGCGGCCAAGATCACTGTCTGGTCCGGCGATGTTGGAGATTCCCAGTGCGGATTGAGCGCCGCGGCCCGCCGTGAGCTTGCGAGCCGGGTGGCGTTGATTATCAATTGTGCGGGCAAGGTGGATTTTTTTCCGCCCGTGGATGATTCGTTTCACTCGAACGTTGACGGAGTGGAGAACATCGTGGCGCTGGCGCTGGAAGGGGGCGCAAAACTGTTGCAGGTTTCCACGGCCTTTGTGTGCGGCGAATCGGACGGGCTGGTGGAGGAGGGTGACCCGGGCCTAGGCTTTTACCCCCGGCGCCAGGGTCCGGAAGACCAGAGCTTCCACCACGCGGTGGAGATCGACCACTGCCGCAAGATGATCCGGCAAATTTACGATTCGCCCGGCGAGAGTGACAGCGCCCATCAAAAGCGAAACCGCGAGACCGCTGACCGGTTGACGGCGCTGGGCCGCCAGCGAGCCGCGGCGTGGGGATGGACGAACACCTATACCTACGCCAAGAGCCTGGGGGAGCAGGTGATCGCCTCTACCGAGGGCCTGAGTTATGCTATCGTGCGGCCTGCGGTTGTGGAAAGCTCGTGGAAGTTTCCATTTCCGGGCTGGATTGAAGGAGGCAGAACTTCCGCGCCGCTGGTCCTGATGGCGCTGGATGGGCTGCGCGAATGGCCGGCCCGGCGGGATGCGGCATTAGAGGTAGTCCCGGTGGACATGGTGGCCGCGGCCATCGTCATGATTGGCGGATTGCTGCTTTCCGGCCGGCACGCTTCCATCTATCAACTGGGCAGCGCCGACGTGAATCCCATCGATCTCGAGCCGCTGATTAAGCTGCTGGGTCATTCCGCGAGCGTGGCGCGCTCCAGAGGTTCGAATCACAAGGCGCGACCCGGCGTGCCGCGATGGTTGGTCGGGACCGGGAAAGGCAGCGGGACGGGCCCAATACGGTTTCTCACTCCGGCGCAATACCATGCGCGAGGCATTCAACTCCGCAGAAAAATCCGCCGGGCTGAGGGTGTGGTGCGAGGATTGGAGAAAGTGCTGGGTAAGGCCGGTATGAACGGGCGTCCGTCTTTTCGCGCCTGGAAGACGGCGCTACGAGCCCTGGACCTGCAGATCACCTTTCGCGAGCAGACGCTGGAACAGTATTTGCCGTTTATCATGCAGAATCGTTATATTTTCGAGGCGGAGAACATTCGCGTGGCGCGTGCGGAGATCTCGCCCCAGGATCGTGAGCGGCTGGAGTGGTCCCCGGAGGCAATTGATTGGAAGCATTATTGGATTCATCACCAGATTGCCGGCATCAAGCAGTGGGTTGAGCCGGAGGCCGTGCGCAATTGGACGTTCAGAATTTGAGGAAAGCGGTCAGCTATCAGCCGTCAGCAAAAAGAAAACAGCAAAGCGATACTGGCTGAAAGCTGACGGCTGAGTGCTCTTATCATGGTGACAGGATGCAAAACCGTCCGGCAGGAGGACGCTGAAGAGCGGGTTCTTCAGGTGACGCGGGAATTGCTGCGCGAGCTGGGCTCGCGGCGGGCGGCGGAAGGAGTATCCCTTTCCTCGTCGCTCGATCAGGATCTGGGGCTGGGCAGCCTCGAACGCGTGGAGTTGCTGGTGCGGCTGGAAGCGCACTTCAACACGCGGTTGCCGGAGGAAGTGGCGCAACACGCTGGAACCCTGGCGGATTGGGTGGAGGCGTTACGGGACGGCCGTGGCCATCAGCCTGAGCGGAAGCGATACCGCATCATGCAACCCGCGCGCGAGGCGTCGCCCGCGCCCGAGGACGCCAAGACCTGGGCGGAGGTGCTGAACCGGCACGCGCAGTTTGATCCCGGCCGGGTGCAGATTCACTTGCTGGAGGAAGAGTCCGGCCGGGACATCACCTACGGCGAGCTTTTTGAGACGGCTTCGAAGGTGGCGGCCGGCCTGGCCAGCTCCGGTCTGCGGCGGGATGAGACGGTGGCCATCATGCTGCCGACGTGCGATGACTTCTTCTTCGCATTCTTCGGCGTGATGCTGGCGGGCGGCATTCCGGTTCCTATTTACCCGCCGGCGCGCCCCGACAAGATTGAGGAATATGTCCGCCGCCAGGTGCTGAT
>JBOGKI010000103.1:0-11043 GCA_050745605.1 Terriglobia bacterium
GGTTTCCCACGTCGCTCCCGCAAAGCTGCCGGAGCCCGCATCTTTAACGCAGCCGCTATCCGCAAATTCCGCGACGCCGGTGTCCAAGCCTGAGCCGGCGTCCGGCGCCGGGACCGCGAAGCCTACTGAACCTGCGAGGGCCGCTGAGCCGGTGAGCAGCGCGACCACGACTGAAGCTGTTCCGGCAAAGCCGGTCGAGACCGCGACACCGGTTTCCAAGTCTAAGCCAGCGGCGGGCACCGGGCCTGCGAAGCTTACTGAACCCGCGAAGCCTGCTGAAGCAGTGAGTCCTGCAGCAAAGACCGAGGGCACTGCGTCGAGGCCTACTGAACCTGCGAAGACAGCCGAGCCGGTGAGCAGCGCGACCAAGACTGAAGCTGTTCCGGCAAAGCCGGCCGAGACCGCGACACCGGTGTCCAAGTCTAAGCCAGCGCCCGGCGCCGGGACTGCGAAGCTTACTTTGCCCGCGAAGCCTGCTGAAGGACTGAGTCCTGCAGCAAAGACCGAGGCCACTGGGCCGAAGCCCACTGAACCTGCGAAGACAGCCGAGCCGGTGAGCAGCGCGGCCAAAACTGAAGCTGTTCCGTCAAGACCGGCCGAGACCGCGACACCGGTGTCCAAATCTAAGCCGGCGCCCGGCGCCGAGACTGCGAAGCTTACTGAACCCGCGAAGCCTGCTGAAGCAGTGAGTCCTGCAGCAAAGACCGAGGGCACTGCGTCGAGGCCCACTGAACCTGCGAAGACATCCGAGCCGCTGAGCAGCGCGGCCAAGATTGAACCTTCGCCGTCGAAGCAGCCCGAGCCAGCCAAGCCCGTGTCCAAACCGGAGCCAGGCGCGGGCGGGGAGGCCGCGAAACCGGTTGAGCCTACGAAGCCTATTGAACCTGGGGAGCCTGTGGCTGGGATTTCAAAGCCACCGGCGCCAGCCAAACCGCCGGCTGGGAAACCGAAGAACGGATGACGCAAGATTGTATTTTGAAGTTCTTGGACATCGACCATTACCGCAGAATCTAAGCTGCACGAGTTGAGGCAACCACAGAGTATCATGGCCGCTTACAAAGTCCTTCGACCTATCGAATGCAATCACAAGCTTTTTTTGGCCTCCACACTGGCCGCGGAGGAAATCCCTGAGGCTGCAGCGAGTGCCAGCAGCGGACGGGAGGTCCCTGTGGATACCGGTGGCGCCATCGAAATCGCCGAACGGGCGGCGGCGTCTTTCACACTGGGGCAAATCGAGATCTTGAAAGTTCAGAAAGAGCCTGCAACGGGGGAAGCGGTGATTGAGCCGCAAGGAGAAATCAATGGGAAATCTTTTCATTAATGTCAGATCCACCTATGTGGATATCAAACAGAACATCGAGGGCGCGTTTCTGCGGCGCGCCAAGTTGGTGATTGCCAACCTGACTCCCGTCGTCACCACGCCGTGGCAGACGAGCCATGCCTATGTGGTCGGGGCGCAGATTCTGGACACCAACGGCAATGTCCAGCAATGTACGACGGCAGGAAACTCCGGCACCAGCGCCCCATCGTGGAACAAGGCAATCGGAGGGGGCACTCCGGATGGCTCCGTGACCTGGACCAACGCCGGGACAAATGCCAACAGCATTCCGCACGGTTTGCCCGGCCGGCCGCTATTCACTTATCTCAAGCCGACTTCGGCGGGCGGGTTCCATCAGACGGCCCCACCCGACGCGACGAACGTGTACATCACAGCGGATGGCGCCGGGACCAGCCTTGAAGTCTACGCCGAATACTGAGCCCGGCCGCGACTTACCCTGCAAGCCAGGGTCATACCAAGCCGTGCGCCCAAGGGTGGAGCGCTTCTATGTCCTACACAACGGTAAGCAATGTGGCCGGAATGTTCCCGACGTTCACACGCGGAACACAGCAGCAGAAACCTTCGGACATGCTGATCCAGCAATACATTGACGACGCCGCTGGAGATATCGACGCCAGTCTGTTGCGGCGGTTTGCGGAGGCCATCCAACAGAACAGCAGCGGAAGCTTCAGCACTTTTCTCTCAGGATTACTGGTCGCCTCCACTCTCTGGCAGCCGAACACGAGCTACACGGGTGCGGCGTTGGCCCTCGATTCAAACGCCAACCCGCAACTGGCTTTTGTGGCTGGTACATCTGGCCCATCCGCTCCCGCCTGGAGCACGGTCTCGGGCGGATACACCACCGACGGCTCTGTCACCTGGCAAAATGTCTCGAACGACGCCAGCCGGATTCTTGAAAAGATCAATCGTTACGGGGCTGCGGCGCAACTCGGAGCGACTCTTGCAACCTTCGGAGTGGCGGGCGCGCGCGACCTGGCGCAATCTCTGGAGGTTGAGTACGAGGGGCTGCTTGAGGCGTTGAACGCCCGGGACAAGAACGGCCGGCCTCTCGATAGCGGTCTGTACGATTATCTCTTCGATCCGCAATCGCGCGTGCAGTCGCCGCGGCCGGGGCTTCAGGGGATTGCGGGAGGTGACCAGCCAAGAGGTCGGACCCCGGGCGATCTGGGAATGTCCAACTACTTCGGGAAGTTCGACAAGAAGGGAACGTAAAAGAAGCTATCGGCTTTCAGCTAAAAGGTGTTTGCTGACGGCTGATGGCTGAGAGCTCATTTTATGTACATACCTGCCTGGAACGCGACCTTTGCAAAGCCGCTGCTCAACCAGTGCATTGCCATCATTCAACGCGATCAGGCCTCGGCAATTTCCATCGTCAACCCGGCTCTGCAGCCGGTCAACGAGTTTCACAAGGGGCCGGGCGCGCGGACGGCGTTTCCGTGGCTGACGCTTGCGGCGGATGCCACTAGCTTCACCACCGGCTCGTCGGACACGCGACAGTCAAAGACCTCCGTGACCCTGGCTCTCGAAGCGGGGCAGTTTGACCAGGAGATGGCGCAGGACAACGCCCAGGATTATGCACGTGTGCTGGATATGGTGGTCACCACAGCGTCGGGCGCGGACTGGATCACTCCGTTACCCATTCAGCACGAGACCGTCGCCAGCGGTATCACCACGCCACCCCCCGCGGGTGCACTGAAGGACGTGTTCGTGGAATCGCATCGCTACAGCCAAGTCACACTTCCCGGCATTCAGGCGCCCGTTCTTCGCGTGACTCTGACAGTGCTCTTTGAATTGATCGAAACGTAGGCTCGACGCTCGAAAAGAGAAAATCGAAATTCGGTTTTCCAGTTTCGAGCTTCGAATTTCCAGTATGGTCTGGGAGGGAACATGGCAACCGTTGACAAGACGAAAATTCATCAAGGGCCGGGAAACCTTTGGCTGGGTGTCGCCATTCCCGCCAATGGCTCGCGGCTGCTGATTGACTCATATGGGAACCCAACCCAGAACGCGCTGGGCGCTCCTGCGGCGCCCACGCTAAGCCAGGTCACTGGCGGCACACTGGCCGCCCAGACCTGCTATGTGAAGATCACTTCCGTGAATCCATTGGGCGAGACGATTCCCTCCGCCGAATCGAGCCTCGCAGTTGCGGCGAACAGCCTATTGGTGGTGGCCTCGCCCTTGCCTTCCGCGACCGCCACCGGGTGGAACGTCTACGCCGCGAATGCGGCGGGCGCGGAGAAGCTGCAGAACGCTTCTCCCCTTCCGATCGGCCAGAGTTGGACGGAAATAGTGACAGGACTTTCCACGACGGGCAATGCGCCGCCGCCGGCCAACACCGCAGGCCCATTATTCGCGGGCGCGGTGACCGGCGCATCGACCGTGCTCTGGACTCCCAAGGTCAATACGATCGCTGCCGACCAGGTAACTGCCCCCATCGATGCGCGGCTGGTTTCCGAAGAGGAAACGATTGAGGCTGAAGTCATGGAAACGGACTACGCCAAGTTCAAGGCTTACATTTCGAATGGACTGTTTTCTACTGGCGCTGATCCCGGGCTTCCCTCAGGCTACCAGACCTACGAGGAGATCAGTTTTGGCGGGTTGATGATCATTCCGCAAATGTCCGTAGCCGTGGTTTCGCCGCGCCAGGAAGCTCCCGGAAAATTCGTAGTCTCGCAACTCTACAACGCCTATCAGGCGCAGGCGCTCTCCATGCCGTTCTCGCGGGAAAAGCCCACCACAGTAAAGATCAAGTTCAGCGGGCTGGCGGATCCCACGCGGCCCGTGGGGGACCAGGTGGGTAAGGTGTACCGCCAGCCGTGATTGGAATGCAGCCATGAGCATTCGGCTCTCAGCCAATATCTGTTCGAAAAATGAACGCTGCTAGCTGAGAACCAGGAGCGAATGAAATGGGCGGCCAAAATCACCTCGCTACTGCCGGCGACTTCAAGTCGGCGCACGAAGTGGAGTCGAAAGTGGAGCGGGTCACTCGGCCCCAACTCGGAAAGGCGGTACTGATGCGGCGGCCGTCGCCGCTCTGGTTCATCTTCCGGGGACAGATGCCACAGAGCCTGGCGGTGCGAGCGTCTGGGGAAACAAATGGGCCAGGCGCGGTGGATGACGTGCTTCGCCTGGGCCGATGGGTAAGCGAGTTACTCACCGAAGTCATGGTGGAACCGCGGGTTTCACTGACTCCAGGGCCGGATGAAATCTCTCCGGACCTTTTGGCGATCGAAGATTTGAACTTCATCATCAGGTGGGCATATGGCGAGGTCGCCGCAGACGGCAGCGACCTCGCGGCCTTTCGCAGCCAGCAACCATCTTTTGCTCCTGGCGCAGGCCGCTGAGACGTGGCACTGCCGGCCGAGCCAGATGCTGGGGTCCGAGGGAAGAGCCATTGACGCAGTCACGGCGTTGCAGATTGATCTGGCGGGGGCCGTTGCCCTGTGGCGGTGGCGCGAGCGAGCCCACTTGAAGGATGGAGTTCACGAGGAACACTGGTGACACCAAGGAGCTTTCAGCCATCAGCCGTCAGCAACCAGCCTTTAGCTGAGAGCTGACTGGAGATAGCTGCCTTATATGGCAAATCCGCAGATTGTCTACAATCCTAGCACCGGTCCCGTAACGCTCGTCTTCAACTATCCGCCGCGGACCGTCCCGGCTTACGAATCCGTTGCCACCCGGCATGACAACCTGGCGAGTTCCGGCGTTCGCGAATCTGTTCTGGAGCGCATTGACAATTTTCTGGAGCTTTCTCTGGAGACGGTCCTTTCCGGGCAGGATGTGGCGGCGTGGAGCGCCTTCATGCAGTACGCGCTCGTGGGAGGCCAATTTGCATACTATCCGGACAGTTCGTGCCGTTCGTTTACCAACTATTGGCTCGAAGACACAACCTGGAAGGCAGGCTACAAGGCAGCGGGAATCTACAGCTTCAACGTGAAGTTCCGGCAAGTGGTCACGTAAACGCAGCTATCAGCGGTCAGCATTCAGCAAAAGCCCTCGTCTGAAATCTGACCGCTGCAAGCTGATAGCTGGACGCTGACAGCTTCTTTATGATTCAAGGCAATCAAAACTGGCTGAACGGTCTGGCGCAGCAACAGAAGCAACCGCTCTACGTGCTGGTGATCCCCAACTTTGGGATCTACCTTGCGAGCTTTTCAACGAGCGCTGGTGTTTCCGTGAGCGGCTACGGCATCGGCACGTATGGCGTGGCGCCTTATGGAACGTAAAGCGCAGAGATCAGCAGTCTTTTTAGCGCGGGCCCGCGGGTTTCAGGTCCGCAGCCTTTGCCGATCATAAGCCGCAGACCTCAAAAGCGCAGGTCTGCGCTACGCGGCTGACCGCTGACCACTCAGAGCTCCTTATGGCGACGGTTTCGCAATATTATCCCGGGAATTTTTGGAGCGATGTGGCCCAGTCGCTCGCCTGGATCTATGCGCGTCAGAACCCTACGGCTGGAAATTGGCAGGCGAACGTAGCGCCAACCCAAACCCAGGCGGCCTTCGCCGAGTGCGGTATCGTTTCTGTGCCGGCGCTTTCCGCCCTCGCGCAGACGATGATGGAAAACATCGTCATCAACCCGCCGGCCGGTGTGCTGCCGGATTCAACGGCCGGGCCCGATGGATTTCCCATTAATTTCTCGCCACAAGGCTTGCCCTCAGGCAACATCTTTCTGAATACTTTCCAGAATAGGGAACAGCAGACGGTCACCGGCAGTTGCTTTTCGTTGTTGCAATCACCCTCTTATTACCGCGTCGACGTCTTCGCGCGCACGGACTCATTCTATTATCAAGGCAGCTCATCACTGAGCAGCGCGGGCGCGGGACAAGCCACATGGGCTGTAGCGGGCGCCTCACCGGGCGCGATTTTCGCTGTGCTCTACCCGGCCACGGCCCCTTTGCCATCCCTCGGTCAGGCGTTTTCCTCCATTCCTTCAGGCTGGATTGCGCATTCGAACACAGGAGTCGGACCAAGGCTCACTCAATATTTCGCGCGCATCTATGCGAAGACAGACATTGAGTATCTGCAGGAAGACAACGTTCCGATTATCGTTCAGGATAGTTCCCACGCGCGCTGCGGCTCCAGCGTGATTCCGGCTCCGGGCACGATGACCGTACACATCATCTATCAGGATCCGGTCGTCGGCCCGGTTGCCGTCTATACGTCGCTTCAGGGCTTGGCGGCCTATCAGGGTCTGCCGCGCTCCTTCATCATTCCAACGTCCGATCCGCTTTTTGTGCCCGATGTGACCGCGTCAAACGCCCCAGCACTGCAGAACCGCAGTTTCATCTACGATGCGGCTTTGTTCATGATCGCAGCTTGTGGCGCGGGTAACTTCAACGCCGCGCAAAGAGTGGTGAAACAGCTCAACTATTTTCTCGACAATCCTGGATACCTTGCCAGCCTGATTCTTGAAAACGGCGAGGACGGAAAATCCGGGGCACGCTGGACAAAATCCAATCCGGCTGATTCCGTAACCGATATCAACGACCCGACCGAGCCGCCCTATGGCACGGGGTTGGTGGTGGACTTCCATGCCACAGCCGCCAACGATTCCTTCACGTATTCCGGTGCGGGCTTTCCCGACGCTACGGACGGACAGATTGAGTTCGAGCACAAGGAGTCCGTGACCCTCGGGTTTGTGTTTAATGTTTCGGTGACGACCAAGAGTGGATCCGTGACGGATGTGGAAGTCACGGCGGCTCCCGCCGGTCCTGCAACCTATAATTCATCAACGAAAATAATCACGGTGCCGATTGGTCCGGGCGCCAACACTTACCGCACGAATTTGATCAATCTCCAGACGCAGATTGCGGCGCTGGCCAATGACACACTGACGGCCATTATCGGTTTCAAGGTCACGCTCAGCAGCGCCGGCGATCTCCATTTCGATAACTTCAGCGTGGGCGGCTTGCAACCCGCCAATTCGCTGGCTTTTTCATATGACACGTATTACGGCCAAATCGACCAAGCCTACATTCGCGCGGGCGCCATGGCGTGGGTCTGCTATGCCTACTGCGTGTACATGGCGATGGCGCAGGACTGGGCGCCCGCGCTCTACTTGCAGAGGGTGATCAACTTTCTGGTCACCCTGCAATCGGCGGCGAATGATTTGACGAACGGCTTGTTTTATCTGGGATACGGGCATTACGAGGATCCCGGGTATCAGTTCATGCCTGGACTGATTGCAACCGTCTCCACCGAGCACCAGGCCGATCTTTATTTTGCCTTCATGCGCGCCGCGGATGTTCTGCCGACTGCCGCCACTCAATTGCTGAAGACCGGGCAGATCACGAGCACCCAGGCGCAGTCACTGGCGGCGACAGCGACGCAGGTGGCGGGCCTCGCGTCCCAAATCTGGACGAAAGTGCTGGCGAATCTCTACATTCAGCCGAACGGCACAGCGCCCGGCCGTTTCGCCCAAGGTGCTACCGGCAACTCGCTCGACGCGAGTGACGCGCTGGATGCAAGCGGCACGTGGGCAGCGCTCCTCGCCGATGCGAACGGCCGGGATGACATCGCTGCCGGATGCCTTGAATTCGTTTACCAAAATTTCTTCCTCTCGAATCAGCAGATCGTCGAATCGAACCAATCAGCTTCCTGGAACGAGGCCTACCAGCAGCCTGCCCCGTTCAGCGGCTTTATGCCCTATCAGAATTCGTCAGGTGGGTATTCAGGCGTTCCGCAAAGCGTCTGGCAGGAAGGAACCTGGAGCATGATCCTGGCGCTTCTGCGGCTTTATAATGTGGCGGCGGTCCAAAGCTATTTTCAGAATATTGCGGGGAACATCGACAACGTCTTGAACACCCTGATCACCTCCCAGTACACGGTGCGCAACGCTACGGGTGATGGTTCTCTTCTGGGCTATTCGCTCGCGGCACGCGGCCTGCCCTGGGAATTCGAAGTGTGGCCGATGCTTTCCCCCACTTGCTGGTTCTGGACCACGGCGGTGAATCCCGCGCTGCTGCTTTCCACCGCCACCAATCCGCAAACGCTGCCCTACCTCGTGATTCCGCAGGGCGCTAGCCAGACAGTGGATGAAACGGAAGGTATGGCGACGGTGGGCAAAATGACTCTGACCTCGATTGATCCGGGCGGCCTGTTGAAAAGTCTGGTGGCGCAGCAGTCCCTCCTGGGGCAAGTGGCGCAGTTTTCCATGGGGTTTGCGGGCCAGAGCTTGGGCGACTTCGTGCCGCTTCACACCTTGCAGATCACATCCACCGGTTGGACTTCGCAGGGGCAGATTACCATTGATGGCGACGACGTGCAGCGCTTTATCAAGGGGTCCTATTTATGGCTGAACGGCGGGCCGGCGCCGTGGGTTCCTGGAGACTCGACGCCGTCGCAACCCGCAGGTCCTCAGTGGTTGCCGAATGCCTTCACGGCGAGCAATACGAACCCCCGCTATCTACAGGGTAATCCGATTGACTTGCTGCTCGCGGCGTTGCAGAACGAGCTGGGCGTGGGGCAGGACCCGGCGCTGCCACGCTCGCAAACACCGGCATACGCGTCGGACTTCGCTTCAAATCTGTCGCTGGCCAGTCCGGTCCAGGGTACCGGCGGCTGGCAGATTTACGTGCCGGGCGATGATTCCACGCTCCTCAATCCGAATCCCTTCCTGGACGTTCCCGGCATGATGGGGTTGCGCGATTCACAATTCTCTGGCGATTGGTTTGAATTCAAAGTTACGCAGAAGACGGAAGCGTTACAGTGGATTCAGGATCAGATCCTGAAAATCCTCGGTCTCTATTTCATCGTTCGCTCGAACGGCCAATTGTCACTGAAGTCCATGAAGACCGCGCAGGGCGTGAGCTCGCCGGTGATGGCGCTGAATGCGGGAAACATCGCCGGCATCCCTTCCGTTCAGCGCGGCAGCATCATCAACGTCGTCAACATTCGCATGGACGTGGACGATGCAGAGGACCAGACGGCGGCGATGTCTTACAACAACGACGTGGTATTTGAGCAGCAGGACTCCATCAACACCTATCGCCAGCTTTACGTCCAGCAGATCGAAGCGAAGGGCTTGCGAGTGGGCTATGGCGGCATGTTGCGCGCCTCATTGCTGGCGGACCGCCTGTTTCGCCGGCACGCCTATGGCACGCCGGAATACACCGTTAGCGCCTGGCTCTCAACCGTGCCGCTCGAGCTGGGGGATTACGTGTGGCTCACGCACCCCCTGGTGCCGGACCTCTTATCGGGCGAGATGGGCGTCAACAGCGTGATCTGTGAAGTCTCCGGCCGCCGCCCGAATTACGCGCGTGGCCAGATGCAGTTCACCCTGGTCGATACGCGATTCATGAACTTGACGAGGCCCTATCAGATCGCGCCGGCGGCGGATAACGTTCCGCCTTGGACTGGCGCCACACCCACGCAGAAGTCTGAATTCATGTTTATCTCGTTTGCGGTGCAAGGCGGCGAATATTCAGATAGCACGCCGGGGAACACGATTTTTTAGCACCACGAGCGCCGGTTAACACGGTCGCGGAGTGCCTTGGAGTGCGGCGCTTTGGACGGCTCCGCCTGCTGGCACACAGAGGAGGAAACCTCCGAAGCCAAAAGTAAGCTTCCGGCCTGGAAAGCGGGAGCGAGCTCCCGCACTCCATACGGCGCCGGATTCACGAACCGCCACACGAGGCAGGAAGAACCATGAGCCAATTAACCTTAAACGCGATTCCAGGATTTTTTGATATTCAGGACGCAGCCATTGCCGGCAATCAGCCGTTGACGGACGATTCCATCCAGAAGATTTCGCACAACGCCAAATTCGGCGCGGTGCGGTGTGAGCTGATTTACATGGGTTTTTACACCAGTGGCAACAGCGTTCCAACGCCGGTGAGTCCCGTCGATGGCTATGCGTATTCACTCCAGGAGTGCGCATTTCTACCTATTTTCGCATCAAGCCGGCAGCCGGCTGCGGGATTCGTGCCGGGCCAGGCGCAGTTTCCAGCGCTGGCGCAATCCGACCTGGGCAGCGACAATTTAGTGATGGTGCCTTACGAGCTGGACGTCAACGATTCCACCGGCGTTGTCACCTGCCAGGTTTATTTCAGCGGTAACGGCGCGCAGAACCAGGGCACGGTGAAGGTTTATGCGCTTTGCCAGCGTTCTAGCGTGAATGTGAGCAATTAGAACAGTGATGAGTGGCAAGTGACGAAAAACGAGTGACGAGTGACAAGTGACCAGTAACGGGCCGGAACGCGAGATCTCGCTCGTCACTAGTCTCCTGTCTCTGTGCTGGTCACTTGCCACTTTTCACCCGTCACCCCGTTTAATGAGGTCAACATGGCTGTTACCCGCACCATCCTTCCCCGCAAGGGGCTGGTCCAATCGCAGCACGGCTTGACGCAGTATGAAGCCGACCAGGACTCGAACTGGCTGCTGCTCGATTCGAACACCGCCTTCATCTCTGATCTTCACTTCGGCGCGCTGGGCGTGAATGGATTGGTGAGCGGCTTCACGCTCGGCGTCTCGTCCGGGCTGACGCCTTCAATCGCGACGGGCGTGCTTTTCGCGCAGGGCGGCCGCTACGCGCCCGCCATCGCGCCCGGCCTGGGCCCAGCGCCGGCCAACGCCGCCAGCTATCTTTTTTATAGTTCGGCCACCGGATTTTATTACCAGTCAAGCCCGGTCGCGGCCCATGCCGGAGACGCGCTGATCGGCCAGGTCGTAACCAGCGCGACGGCTGTAACCGCGGTGACCCAAGC
>JBOGKI010000104.1:0-10994 GCA_050745605.1 Terriglobia bacterium
AGCGGGCGCTGAGGCCGTCCTTGTACAGCGTGGCCAAATAGTGGCGGATGTCCTCTCGCTTGGCTGTTTGCGGGGTTAGGCCGCGCTGGTCAAGATATGCGGCAAACTTGTTCAAATCACGACGGTAACTGGAGATGCTGTTAGCAGCTAGGCCCTTTTCAACCCGGGAGTATTCGAGGAATTCTAGGATGTTGGACCGAATCAACCGGCCGTCACCGGCGGGCGCGTCGGCGCCCAAGTGTCCCGGCAATTCTGGGATTGCCGAACTCTGAGGTTCGCCGTTCGCCTGACCTTCAAATCCGGCTGAGAACATGATCGATCCTAACTCGTTGCCTATTCGATGGTTAGCGACCAGAGTCCACGGCCACAAACCATAGCTTCGGAGTAACCGAACCGGATACTAGCATAGCCTGCCCGAGTTTGCAAAGCCTCGTTTTGGCTAAGCTGATGAAAGCAACCTGGATAAGCGGGGAGACCAGAATTTTGTCGTTTTGCTTAGAGGAATAGATAAGTTGGTGTTTGAATTGCCTGCGACATCGAAACTCCGCAGGTTAGGCCCATAACTTGTTTAAAATAAATAACTTGATTTGGTTCTCTTCATAAATCGATTCAACTGTATGATATTAAATGGCTTGATGCTATTTTGAATGGGTTCGTTTTGGGTTCGAATGGGTACGTTCCTCGAGTCAGCTTGTATTATCAATAGGTTATAGGTTCGCCCCCCTAAGAATCATTTTTTCTTCAATTCGCCGAGGAATCCACGCACCGAAAAGGCGTGATGACGTGCATACCCGACTCTCCGTTACCACTGGGGCCGGCCCTAGGTCGCCAACGACCCGCCCGGCTCACTTTGTCATTTTCACGTCCTCTTTTTTTGTCTGTCTTCACTCCGCGGAAAGAAACCTGACACCTCAAACCCGTAACCTGCTCTTCCAAACCCTACCACGATTCGATGAGACAGGAGAGCCGGTTGAGACGAATGAGACGGAATTCTTAGCGTTATTGTTTTCAGCGACCTGCAGGAATGCCGAGCGCCCACTTACCGTAAGCATGCGAAAAGTTGTGACACTTTGATACAACCGGCAGGAAAAGTCTCCTACTTCCCGTGATCTTCTTTCCACTTTCTGATGGCTTCCAGCTTCTCCTGAAGCTTCTTTTCAAAGCCCTGGGAAGTCGGCAGGTAATAGCGCCGGTGTTTCAGGCTTTCCGGCAGGCAGGACATATTGGTGAGCGCCTCCGGGGCGGCGTGAGCATATTGGTAGCCCTTGCCGTATCCAAAGCCGGACATGAGGGGTGTCACGGCATTGCGCAGGTGAAAGGGGACAGGCTCGGCAATGGTCTTTTGGGCGTCGGCTGCGACCTGACCATAACCCGTATAGATGGCGTTGGATTTTGGGGCCAGCGCCAGGTAGACGGCCGCCTGGGCCAAGGCCAGATTCCCTTCCGGCATGCCGAGGAAATGGACAGCCCGCATGGCGGCGACGGCGTGTCCCAGTGCGTTGGGGTCTGCCAGCCCAATATCTTCTGATGCCATGCGCATTAGACGGCGCACTACGTAGAGCGGATCTTCGCCGGCCTCCAGCATCCTCCCTAGCCAGTAAAGCGCGGCATCGGGATCGGAATTGCGCACGGACTTGTGCAGCGCGGAGATGAGGTTATAGTGCTCTTCGCCCGCCTTGTCGTAAAGCAGAACCTTGCGCTGAATGGCGTCTTCCACCAGCGCGTCCGTCACCATAACCCGGCCGTCCGGGTTCCGAGGAGCGGCAGTGGCCAGGGCTTCCAGCGTATTGTAGGCGGTGCGAGCGTCGCCATTCGCGAACACCGCGATCTGGTGCAAGTGTTCCGGACTGATGGACAGCCGCTCTTTTCCGAGACCTCGAGATTCGTCCGTCAACGCCCGGCTCAATAGTGTTTCCACCTCATCGGTCGATAAAGCCGAGAGCATGTAAACCCGGGCGCGAGAGAGCAGCGCGGAGATCACCTCAAAGGAAGGGTTCTCCGTGGTGGCCCCGATCAGGATGATGTCGCCGCGCTCAACATACGGCAGGAAGGCATCCTGCTGAGCTTTGTTGAAGCGGTGAATCTCATCGATGAAGAGGACCGTGCGCCGTCCGAACCGCCGTCCCTTCTCGGCCGCGGCCATCAGATCCTTGATCTCGCGGATGCCGGCAAGCACGGCGCTGAACTTCATAAATTCGCTTCGTGTTTTGTGAGCAATGATGGTTGCAAGCGTGGTCTTGCCGGAGCCGGGCGGCCCCCAAAGGATCATGGAGGAGAGTTGATCACGCTCAATCTGCTCACGCAAAGGCTTGCCGGGACCGAGAATGTGGTGCTGCCCCACAAAATCATCGAGCGACTCCGGACGCATGCGGTCCGCCAGCGGGCGCAGTCCTTTCGCTTCCTCCGCTTCGGATTCCTTCGGCATGAATTCCATGGAGAATTGATCGAGTGGCATCGATGAGACCTTGCGGTGCGTAGCGATGGGCTTTAGCCTGGCAACCGACAACAAAAAATCGTGCCCGGCTGAAGCCGGCTTCTAGGTCACGTCGGAACGAAATCAAAGCCTCGCTGGCGCTGAACTTCATAGAGAAAAACGCTGGCGGCCACGGCGGCATTCACGGAATCGACCCCAGGCTTCATTGGAATCCGCACCCGTGTTGAAACCTGCTTTGCGATCTCCGGACTGACGCCCGTAGCTTCGCTGCCGATGAACAGCGCCACCCGTCCGCGCAGGTCGGTCTCCGGAAGCGAAATCCCGACTGTGGAATCAGCGGCGATGGTTCGCACCCCGGCCTCACGCAATCGACCTAGAAGTTCCGAAAGATCGACGGCGGGGAAAACGGGCAGGCGGAACAAAGCGCCGCCGGACGACCGCACGACCTTGGGATTGAATAGGCTGACGGTTCCCTTCACCGTCAGCGCCGCCGTCGCCCCCAGAGCGTCCGAAGTGCGAAGGATGGCGCCTAGATTTCCAGGGTCCTGCAGGCCACAGGCGACCATGAGGATTGCGCTCTCGCGCTTGAGGCAATCATCCAGATCGTAGGCGGGACGTTCCACCAGGGCGGCGATGCCTTGCGGAGATTCGGTCTGGGAAATTTTCCGGAATAGATCGTCGGGGACTTGCACGATCTCGGCTTCGCGTGGGACACGCTTCAGCAACTCCAAAAACTTCTGCGCGGCGCTTTCACCCACCAGCAGGCTGCGTAAAGCACACAACTGGCCCTGCGGACCTTGCGCTTTGGGGTCTCCGCATCGAATGGCCTCTTCCACCAGCCGCGCCCCTTCGATCGCCACCCAGCCATCGTGCGTTCGTCCCTCCGCCAGCGCCCGACGAAACACCTTTAACAGAGCATTGGTGGGGCTGGTGATGCGGCGCGAACGGTCTTGAATGGATGAAGGCGTGTTCATAAGATGCGGTGCTGATGCTATGAGCTTAACGCGCAGAGGGCTGGGAGTCGAGATGCATTTGGCTGGTTCTCTCTGTAGCGCCGCTGTCCTTTCGCTTGACTCAGGGCAGGCTCTCAGCCCCGAAGATCGCCGGTGAGGACACCGGCGCTGCGAAGAACGCCGATCAACGGTAAGTTTTACAAGCCTTTACGCCGAATTTTCCGGTCCGGCGGCCGAGCTATTCAGACCTATCTAGCGCGGCTTCTGCTAGTTACGCTACGTTGCGAGTCTGGCAAGCGGAGTGCTCGTGGAATATCGTTGGACTGTGTAGAACGGGAGGAGAATCGTCATGAATAAGTCAAAAATAGAGCCGACGCTGGCCCTGGGGGTGGTCATTGTGATTGCTCTTTTCTCTTCGGCCTGCGCCACCAAGAAATATGTCCAGAACTCGGTTCAACCCTTGGAAACCAAACTCGGCAACGTAGATCAAAAGACTACTACAAACGCTCAAAGCATTAAGGATGTCGATCAAAGGTCTGAGGCTGGGATTTCGGATGCCCAATCCAAGGCCGAAACGGCGAATCAGCATGCCGGCCAAGCCGATAAGGACGCTCAGACGGCTCAGCAGACGGCTCAAAAGGGCGTGGAACAGGCAACCCTGGCCCAGCAACAAGTTGAGAATGCTGACAACTTCCAACCTGTGAAGTCCGCCACGGTGGTCTTCAAACTGGACCGGAGCACACTTACCGATGCGGATAAACAACAACTGGATGATCTGGCCCAGAGCGTTTCATCTATGAAGCACTATGTTATTCAGGTTCAGGGCTTCACGGACAAAACCGGGCCTGAGCAATACAACCTGGCTCTGAGCCAACGGCGGGCTAACGCGGTGGTGCGGTACCTGAGCCTTAACCACAATATTCCTCTGGTGAAGATCTACGAAATGGGTTACGGCAACGCCGATCCAACGGCCTCCAACAGTACGCGTAAAGGACGTGAACAGAACCGGCGGGTGGACGTGAAGGTGATGGCGCCGCCACCGGTGGAACAGGCGCAACAGCAGACTCCGGGCGCGCCCGGCGGCGCGGGCCCAACGCAATAAATGAAATGGACGCGGATGGCTCCGGCATCGGTTCTCATGCTGGCGACCGCCCGAAAGGCGGATAGCGCGGCGCATACCTACAAGGCAACGTATGCGCCACCTGTGGGACAAGCTGCAGAGCTTGCAAAGCACCAACTCTGCGCTACGCGCTCATCTCCTGCTGCAGCTTCTGTAAGAAGGAAATCAACTCGGCGGGATTGCGCACCTTGTAGCGGGCCTGAGTGTTTCTCCGCGGTCCCACCAGAATCGTGATGCCGCGTCGGGCGAGCGCCGCAAACGCAGTTTCATCGGTGGTGTCATCGCCGGCGTAAAGCGCAAGGGTTCCACCTGGTTTCTTGCCCAGCACGTCCAGCACGGCCTGTCCCTTGCCCTCAATCTCGCCAGGCAACACGCCGATCACCTTGTCGCCTTTCAGAAGATAAAGCCCGTTGGGTTGCCCTTCAATCAATCGGCTTATCACAGCCCGCGCTTTGCGCGCGGCAGAGCGCGGCGCCCGGCGATAATGCACGGCGAAGCTGAATTTCTTATCTTCAATCCATACGCCGGGCAGTCCGTCGATTGCCTCGGCAACCGCCGCCCGCGCATGGTCGAGAGACTTTCGGGACTGCGCACGCAACGAGCGCCGCCCCTGGCGCTCCCAACCATGTAGGCCAATGTAACGCACTCCCGGCACGCGCGCCCGGCGCTCGAGATCAGCCCTGCGCCGGCCGCTGATCAAAAACACACTCAGATTGGGGCGACAGGCCAGACGGGCGAGGGCAGCCCGCGCCGGGGCAGGCAGCATGACGTCCTGCGGCCGGCTCCTGTACTCCACCAAGGTTCCGTCGAAATCCAGAAATAAAATGACGCGCTTCGCTCTGCGCAGCCGGGCGACAACCCGCGGCCAGGCCCGAAAAAGACGGGGTATTTTGCTATTCGGCAAAGCGGCGAGCCGTGGGTAGAGGCCGGCTTGAGCCGGACACGATTTTTGGGTTTCGATTGCCGGGCTAAAGCCCGCCGCTACGTTCCGTACAAATCCGGCTGCCGGTTTCTTCATGGGCTAAGAAAATAGCTCGCCGGCGCGGCAAGGGCTTTCATGTGCGCAGCGACTCCTGTGGAGTCTCGACGCGAATGCCGGAAAGCTCCGTCACCAAGCTCGCGGCCCAACGGTAGATGTTATGCTCGCGCACCCTCTGGCGCATCCGGCGCATGCGCAGACGACGGTCCTCGGGCTCCATTTCGAGCGCCAGGTAGATGGCATCCGCCACGCCTTCCATGTCGTAGGGATTCACCACCAGGGCGTCCGTCAGCTCCCGCGCCGCTCCGGTGAAGCGGCTGAGGATGAGGGCTCCACCGCCATCGTCGCGCGCCGCCACGAATTCCTTGGCCACCAGGTTCATGCCGTCATGCAGGGACGTGACCAGGCACAGGTCCGCGGCCCGGTAATATCGATCAATTTCTTTATGGCTGTGGTGTCGGCTCAGGAAGACAATCGGCTTCCACCGCCCGGATTGAAAGCGCGCATTGATCCGTTCCGCCTCGGCCTCGGCATCGCGGAGCAGATCGTGGTAACGCGGGATGCGGGTGCGGCTGGGCGCCCCAATCTGCACGAAGGTAAATTTGCCGCGATAGGCGGCGCGCTTCTCCAGAAAGCGCTCGATGCCGCGAAAGCGCTCGAGAATTCCCTTGGTATAGTCCACGCGATCCACGCCGATCCCCATGAAGGTGGCTTCCACGCCCAGCTCCCTGAGGAGAGCGGCGCGATCCAGAAAAACGGATTCCCGCGGCTGCCCATTCGATCCATTTGCGGCATCGGTCATGGCGACGCTGATGGGGAAAGGGCGAACCATGGTCCAATGCCCGCGACGGTTGACGCCGAACCGCTCCCAATCCACCCGCGACTCCATGACGCGGTCTACAGTCTCCAGAAAATTGTTGCAATGGGATTGGATGTGGAAGCCGACCAGGTCCGCGCCCAGCAACCCTCGGACCAGCTCGCGCTGCCAGGGGCAGATGCCGAAGGCCTCCGGATTCGGCCAGGGGATATGCCAGAAGATGGCGACGCGCGCCTGGGGGACGCGGTCCTTGATGAGGCGCGGCAGCAAGGCAAAGTGATAGTCCTGCACCAGCACCACCGGCAAGCGGCTGCCCTCCATCTCCTCCACCGTCGCATCCGCAAATTTCCGGTTCGCCTGCTGATAGTATTCCCAATCTTCGGCGCGGAACAGGGGCCGGGCGTGGGCAATGTGGCAAAGCGGCCAAAGGCCCTCATTGGCGAACCCGTAGTAGTAACCTTCCTCTTCTTCCGGCGTCAGCCAGACACGCCGCAGCGTGTACTGAGGATCGTCGGGCGGAACGCGCAAATGGTCGTGGCGGTCCACGGTCTCACGATCGGCGTCGCCCGAACCGTGGGCGATCCACGTCCCGTCACAGGCGCGCAGGATGGGCTCAATCGCCGTCACCAGGCCGCTCGCCGGAACTTGCGCCTCAATCTCCTTGCCGCGACGCTTGTGCACGTAAGGCTCGCGGTTGGAAATGGCGAACAGGCGGCTGCCCTCCAGCCGGCTCTGAACGTGGATGCGCAGGCGCTCCGGGGTCCAGTGGGATTCCGCCGCTTCGCGCAAACGCGCTTCTTCCTCCGCGGCGCTACGCGCCGCCATCAGGCTGCGCGCCATGTGCGTCACTTCGCGCGTCAGCGGCTTGAAGAAGTCCTGCTCGGGAAATTCCGGCTGCGTCGTGGGCTTGCCGGAGCGCAGGTCCTGCATCCACTTCGCCATTCTGGCGATACGCCCCACCATCATCCAGCGGACGATGAAGATGGTGATGAGGGCAATGAGCAACACCTGAACCAGGATATGAAGGAACGTCTCCTGCCAGATGCGGTTGCTTTGCGCCTCAATGTAGTTCGCATCGTCGAAGATGGCAAGCGCGCCCGCCACGGCGCCGTCCTGGTGAAGGGGAAGCGCGTAAACGTGCATGAGAGAATTGCCCAGATGAAGGAACGACTCGGAAGCCTGGTTGTTCTGAATGGCGAGGCCGACACATTGCGGCCGGGTCTGGAGCTTCGGCAGGAGACCCGCGGTGATCGCCAGAAGATCCTGGTGCTGGTTGTACACCGCCACGCCGGCCAGCCGTTCGCGGTTGCCAAAGCGGTCCACAATGCGCTGCAAGGCGCGATGGGAACGGCTCTGCAACATTGGCTCGATGGTTTCCTGAAGGCTTTCAGCGAAAATCTGGGCGCGATGGCTGAGATCCTGCCGCAGGCTGCGCTGATCGCCCCGAACCTCGAAGAGGGCGAACGCATAAGAGACCAGCGTGATGCCGATGACCAGCGAAAGTATTAGAATGGCGCGGATCCGCATTCTTTACTCATTCTACAATGCCCGGAGCGAATTGCTGCAAGCCGGGGCGTAGTATTTTTTGTCGAAGCAGACGCGGAGGTCCTCGCACGGCGCGTTTGTGTTAAAATGCCGCCCATTCCCCAATCGGAATTTCACAGGAGCGGAGGCTCTATGCGGCGTCTTCTTATTATCGGTTTCATGCTATGCCTGGCGGGCGAGGCTCGTGCTCAGATGTTGGATCAACTGCTGGCCACCCTTCCCCAGCCGCATAACTACATCTTGAAGACCATCTCAAGCTATGACCGAGCGGGAGGCAACAAGGATTACAGGACCATCGAACCGGGCGGGACGCTGACCCTGATTGACGCCGATGGACCTGGAGTTATCACACACCTGTGGGTGACGATCGCGGACAACGAGGACTTCCATTTGAGGAAGCTGCTCCTGAAGATGTATTGGGATGGCGAGCCCACGCCGAGCGTCCTCGCGCCGATTGGGGATTTCTTCGGACTCGGCCTGGGCGAATACTTCACCTACCAGTCCCTGCCGCTGGCCGTCGGCTCTAATAAGGCGCTGAATTGCTTCTTTCCCATGCCGTTTGCGCGCCGCGCGAGAATCACCGTGACCAACCAGGGTCACGAACGGGTTCGGGCCTTCTACTACAGCGTGGAATATCGCGCCCTGCCGTCGCCGCTTCCCAAGGACACGCTCTACTTCCACGCCCAATACCGGCAGGCCACTCCAAACCGCGGGATTCCTGGCAACACCGTCAACCTGGACGGCAAGGATAATTACGTTTGGATGGAAGCCACGGGGCGGGGGCATTACGTGGGCGTAACCATGTCCGTGATTGAAAACCAGGACGGCTGGTGGGGCGAAGGGGATGATATGTTCTTTATCGATGGCGAGAAGTTGCCCTCCATCAACGGCACGGGAACTGAGGATTACTTCCTAGGCGCCTGGGACTTCAGCGGCGGTCCATTTTCATACTTGCTCTTCGGAGCGCCGGTGCGGGGTCAGGAGCTCGAAGGCCAACGTTGGTCCGTCTACCGCTTTCACCTCGACTCGCCCATCACATTTACCAAATCCATCCGCGCCACCATTGAGCACGGCAACGCCAACGACCGCTCCGACAACTATTACTCTGTCGCCTATTGGTACCAGACCGAACCGCACGCGCCCTTCCCGCCCATGCCGGATGTTCACGACCGGTTGCCGCGCGTCATTCCGGCAGCAGCGCAGTGAGCGGCAGGCCCCCACAAAATAGCTGGACTATCCCCCGGGTGGCGCAGACATCGCGCTTTCTATGGTGTCGGCAGCGAGACCATCGCTGGCAGAACAACACGCCGCGGTGTCTGCTACCACGAGCGAAGCATGCCCAGGGACTGACTCGCTTCCCCACGGCCCGGAAGCGGCGTGCCACTCGACGCTGTATGAGGCTAGGCTGTGGCGGCCTTTCCGTAACCTTTCACCGCCCGCTCGATGCCAGGACCCGCAGCGGCCAGGTCCTGCGGAGTCATGGCCGGGCGCACCGTGAGCCTGGCGTTGAAGGCGAGAAAAAAGGGTTCGGCGATGGCGGGCAATTGCGAGGATTCCTTCATGTCGAAAAAGATGTAGCCCGTGCGCTCACCATTATCTTCGGCGAAGTACGCCGCTTCAGGTTTGATTTCGTCGAGGATTCGTTGAATCGTCGTTCCCAAACTACCACTTCGGGCTGCCGCATTGCCCGCTTCGACCGGGATTGAAACCTTCAGCATCATTCGCATGTTAATTGCCCCTCCCGAGGCAGTGGCGAGTATATACCCTTTTGCAATTTCGCGCTTGGCGAAAGCGGACACGTTCCCTCCTCTTTCGCCGGGCTGAGCTTGGCCGTGGAAACTGCACGGCGTGGGGGTGGGGCCCTTAATCCGAATTATTCACGAGGCCCATGGAAAAATCGGAAGGGCGGGGTTTTAACCCCGCCGCAACGGGCGGTGCCGGTCACTTCCTTCTCTGGCGGCTCGCGCATCCCGTCCCAACGGGATGCGCGAGCCGCCAGAGAAGGAAACTCAGCAGGACCGCTTCACGGCAGGGTTAAAACCCTGCCCTTCCTTTCCCGGTCAAAACATTCATGAACAATCCAGCCTAGAGCCTACTACTTGACATGCCTCAAGTAAATTGGCCAGTCGAGGCTGGTGCGGGAGATCGCGGGTGGCGCATACCTCGTCCTTTGATGTGTGCGCCACCCGCCGTAGTCCAGATAAACATCCGCCGTCCCCTGCTGGCTCGCTGTGAGAGAGACCGCTTGAGTCACAGATTAGTGTGCCGCCGTCATCTCAACAGGATGCCGGGTGGTTTTCATCTGCGGATTCATGCCCAATGTCTCGGCGTAAATCACCAGCGTTTCCAAATTGAAATCGGCGATTTTCCCGCGCATGAGATTGCTGATTCGCGGCTGATCCGTGCCGAACATCTCCGCCAGTTGCGCCTGGGTGTATTCGCGTTGCTTGATGACTTCCATGATCCTCGAATGTAATGCGGCGCGCATCTTCAGAGCCACTGACTCCTCTGCCGAAAATCCGATTTGCTGGAATATATTGCCGGGCACGGTCTTAGCGACGCCCTTTCCCTTTGCCACGTTTCTTCTCCTTCTGCCGGTTAGAAATTTCTTCGTTGAGAACCTTAAGCCGATTTCGTGCGATGCTGATGTCGCTCTGAGCGGTCTGGTTCGTGGTCTTGGTGAAGCCATGCAGCACGTATATCAAACCTTCCAAATGAACGTACAGGAGCCGATACCAATGAGTCGCATCTCGATCTCTCAGTTCGTATACGCCGGGCAAAACGTTGCCCATCGAATCAAAATCCAGAGGCTCTAGACGATTCTCAAGACGATCCAAATCGCCGCCAATATTGAACCGAACGCCCTCCGGCCACCCACGAATCACTTCATTTGAATCCCCACACCATCGGATACGGCTTTCTGAGCCAGGGCTGGTCACGATTCATTATATGTAAGAACTTCTATATCGTCAAGCCTCAGTGCCCGGGTGGCGACACGGCTAGACGTGTTCGGGGTGTATCGTCGCCGACTCGGAAAGAATACTCAAGCTAGTGTCATGTCACAGCTAACTTTTTATCATCAGACTCGCACTGTAGCGGCGCTCTATGAGCGCCGAACCCTTTGAAAAACATCGGCGGTCGCAGAC
>JBOGKI010000105.1:0-10974 GCA_050745605.1 Terriglobia bacterium
TATTTATCGAGGTCAGCCGATAATGTCGATTGCTATGTGGACCGATCCGCGTAGGAATTCTCAATATGGATTTTATGCCAGGGATTTGATGCGGCGTTCGCGATCAATCGGGGCTTCTATCTGAAGTGCCCACGGTAACTCGGCTCGCTCGAGGCAAAGCTGGCTTGTGAATCAGTTGGAAGAGCAATGCACATGCGCGGGATGATCCATCGCTGAGTTTAGCGCCCGGCGAGGCGGCTGATATTATGTCTTCCTATCCTGCCGGCAGGCTTTCAAAAGGAATTAGCGCGTCGCTGCGGCGAAGCAGCGGGCGAGTGAGCGCCCGGCTGCCAGGAAACGGCCCTTTCTTAGCTGTGGGTTTTGCCGTCCTGCTCGCCTGCTTTCCTTTTCGATCTCCGGCTCAGACACAGCCTGCCCCGCAATCACCTTCTTCACGTGGATTGGTCTCCGCTGAAAAGCTTCCGGCCGGCTCGCCGGACGTCGGGGAAAAGCTTTTCGCAGGCAAGGTTCAGTTCCGCAATGGGGGCCCTCCGTGCGCCTCGTGTCACAGCATTGCGGGGCTTCCCTTCCCAAACGGAGGAACGCTCGGGCCGGACCTGACCGGCGTATACCATAAGCTTGGTCCTCAAGGCATGCAGACAGCCATGAAGACGCTTTATTTTCACGTGATGACTTCGATCTACGACCAGCGCCCTTTGACGTTACAGGAACGGGCCGATCTGGTGGCTTTCTTCGAGGAAGCTGCGAGCAAGCCCACGCCTCATTTGAATACGCAAATCATCGCGCTGATGGCGTTCATAGGCTTTTTGATTCTGCTCTCGATCACTCATTTCGTGTGGCGGGACCGCCTGAAGTCCGTGCGCCGGACGATGGTCGAGAGAGCTATGCGTCAAGGAGGGCTTCACTCGTGAGCTGGATCAAAGACATTGAAAACCCGAAGACGCGCCTGTGGGAGGAGTTTTACCGCAACCGCTGGCAGCACGACAAGGTGGTGCGCAGCACGCATGGAGTGAACTGCACGGGGGGATGCTCCTGGAACATCTACGTGAAAAACGGAATTGTCACCTGGGAGATGCAGGCGCTCGATTATCCCAAGCTGGAACCGGGCCTGCCGCTTTACGAGCCGCGCGGATGCCCGCGTGGCATTGTTTTCTCCTGGTATATCTATAGTCCGGTGCGGATCAAGTACCCTTATATGCGGGGCGTGCTGATGGATTATTGGCATGAAGCCCGGTCTAAACACGCAGACCCGATTGAAGCCTGGGCCTCGATCGTGGAGGACGAACAAAAACGGGGAAAGTACCAGACAGCGAGAGGCAAAGGGGGATTTCGCCGGGCAAGTTGGGACAAATGCCTGGAAATTATTGCCGCGTCGATGATTTACACGGCGAAGAAGTACGGTCCGGACCGGGTGATCGGCTTCTCCCCGATCCCCGCCATGTCCATGATGAGCTACGCCGCCGGATCGCGCTTCCTCCAACTGTTCGGAGGAGTGATTCTTAGCTTTTACGATCTCTACGCTGACTTTCCGCCTGCTTCGCCAGAGACCTGGGGCGAGAAAACCGATGTGGCGGAAAGCGCCGACTGGTTCAACAGCAAATACATTGTGTGTGAAGGCAGCAATCTGAGCATGACACGCACGCCGGACGCCCACTTCGTAGTAGAAGCGCGGCATCACGGGGCGAAGCTTGTGGTCTTATCGCCGGATTTCAGCGATGTTTCGAAGCACGCCGATTGGTGGATCCCGGCCAACGCCGGCATGGACGGCGCGCTATGGATGGCCGTGGACCATGTCATCCTGAAGGAATTTTATGTAGACCGGCAGGTCCCATACTTCATGGATTACCTCAAACGCTATGCGGACGCGCCCTTCCTGGTGGAGCTGGAAGAAGCCGGCAAAGCCTATACCGCCGGCAAATTCCTGCGCGCAAAGCGCCTGTCGCATTACAAGGACACTGAACACGGCGACTGGAAGCTCCTCGTCTTCGACCAAAAGAGCGGCGAGCCGCGCATGCCGCAGGGCGCCATTGGTTTCCGCTGGCAGGAGAAGAAGGGCCAGTGGAACCTGCAGTTGAAGGACGCGCTGAATGGGTCTGACATCGATCCGGAGTTAAGTTTGATCGACAAGCCGGACGGCATCCTGCAGGTGAACTTCATGGATTTCGGTGGCGACCGGACGTACCAGCGAGGCGTGCCGGTGCGATATCTCGAGACCCCGGAGGGGCGGATCGCGGTGACAACGGTCTTCGACCTGCTCATGGCGCAATTCGGCGTGAGCCGGGGGCTGGCGGGAGCCTATCCATCCGGCTATGACGACGAGGAAGGATCTTACACACCCGCCTGGCAGGAAAAGTTCACCGGGGTAGCCAGAAACACTGTGATTCAACTGGCGCGGGAGTTTGCGATAACCGCTGAGAAGACCAAGGGCAAGTGCACCATCATTGTCGGCTCCGGGGTAAACCACTGGTATCACGCCAACCTGAATTACCGGACCGGAATTACCGCTCTGATCCTGTGTGGATGTGTCGGAGTGAACGGCGGCGGCCTGAACCACTATACGGGCCAGGAAAAGCTTGCGCCGGCGGCCGCCTGGACGACGCTGGCCATGGCCCTCGACTGGACCCGGCCGCCGCGGCTGCAAAACGGCCCGTCCTTTCATTACGTTCACAGTGACCAGTGGCGTTACGAAGGCGCGTTCCCGGATTACCACCCCGCCGGCGGACATTTCGCCAGCGAGCACTTCATGGATTTGCAAGCCGCTGCCGTGCGCATGGGCTGGCTGCCTTTTTACCCTCAGTTCAACAGGAATCCCATTGAGCTGGCGCAAGAGGCGGAGAAGGCGGGCGCCAGGAGCGAGGAGGAGGTTGCGGCTTGGGTTGTTGATCAATTGCAGGGTGGAAAGCTCCGCTTTTCAGTCGAAGATCCGGACGCACCGGAGAACTGGCCCCGCGTATGGCTGATCTGGAGAGCCAACGCGCTGCACTCGAGCGCCAAAGGCCAGGAATATTTCTTCCGGCACTATCTGGGAACCCACGACAACGCGATAGCGGACGAGGCCGGCAAAGATTGCGTAAAGGAGGTGGTGTGGCGCGAAGCGCCGACTCAGGGCAAGATGGACCTGGTCGTCGATTTGAATTTCCGCATGGATACGTCGGCGCTTTATTCGGATGTGATTTTAGCCTCGGCAAGTTGGTATGAGAAAGACGACCTGAATACCACCGATCTGCATTCCTACATTCATCCGCTGGGCGCCGCTGTGCCTCCTTGCTGGGAATCGCGGACCGATTGGGACATTTTTCGCGGCCTGGCTGAAAAGACAAGCGAGCTGGCACGCGCTCATTTTCCTGTCCCTTTCGGAGAAATCGTCGCCACCCCTTTGCTTCATGACACCCCGGATGAGATTGCCCAGACTGAGGTCAGGGACTGGTCGAAAGGGGAATGCGATCCCGTACCCGGCAAGACCATGCCCCACCTTCAGGTGGTGGAACGCGACTATGTGAACCTGTTCCACCGGTTCAACTCGCTCGGTCCGGGTATCAGGGAACATGGCGTGGAAGATCATGGCGTCGAAATCCCGATTGGAGAGCTTTACGATGAGTTTGCGAAGACGGTTCCTTCGTATGAGTGGGATGGGCGGAAGTACCCTTCACTGGTTGAGGGAGTGAATGCAGCCAATGCGGTGCTTTTTTTCGCCCCGGAAACCAATGGTGAAGTTTCCTACCGGGGCTTTAAGGAGAAAGAGCGCCAGGTAGGACTTCCGCTGGCGGATCTCGCTGAAGGCCAGCGCGCCATCCGCTACGACCACAGCCAACTCGTACAGCAGCCTCGCCGCATTCTCACCAGCCCCTGCTGGAGCGGGATTGTGAACGACGGCCGGGCCTACAGCGGCTACGTGATGAACGTCGAGCGGCTCATTCCCTGGCGCACATTAAGCGGCCGTCAGCACCTGTATCTCGACCACGAAGCCTATCGCGCCTTCAGGGAATCCTTCCCTACGTTTAAGCCCCGGATCAGCCTCGAAGAGACGCTGAACGTCGCGAAAAGTACCCGTACGCCCCATTCGCTGGTTCTCGCCTGCATCACGCCCCACGGCAAGTGGCACATCCATTCAACTTACTACGACGATCTCCGCATGCTCACCCTCTCCCGGGGCGTCGAGCCCTTCTGGCTTAACGACAAGGACGCTTCCGAAATCGGTATTCAGGACAATGAGTGGGTTGAGGCTTATAACGACAACGGCGTGATCGTCACGCGCGCCGTGGTGAGCGCCCGCATCCCGCGCGGACTGTGCATTTTTTATCACGCCCCGGAACGCACGATTTCGTTCCCGAAGTCTCCCACACGGAATCACCGCCGCGGAGGAGGAACCAATAGCATTACCCGCATGCGGCTGAAACCGGTGCTCATGGCCGGAGGCTACGCGCAACATTCCTATCGCTTCAACGACTACGGTCCCGCCGCGTCAGACCGCGACACGTATGTGATTGTCCACAAGCTCGAAGGCAAGCCGAAGTGGGATTGAAGAAAACAGTGAAGAGTGAAACGTGATGAGTGACGAGCAGCCTTCAGCGAAGATCGTTGCTTCTGTTCGCCGATTGCTGATGGCTGACCGCTGACAGCTTTCTATGAGGAGAGTTTATGAACGTCCGCGCCCAGGTCTCAATGGTATTTCACCTCGACAAATGCATTGGCTGCCACACGTGCAGCCTGGCCTGCAAGAATCTCTGGACCGACCGGCCCGGCACGGAATACATGTGGTGGAACAACGTGGAGACCAAGCCCGGAACGGGCTACCCCACCCTTTACGAAGACCAGGAGCAATACCACGGTGGATGGGTGCTCGAGGACGGCAAGCTCCGTCTGAAGCTCGGCAGCAAGCCGACCGGACTGGTCAACATCTCCTTCAACCCGCGATTGCCCACGCTCGACGACTATTACGAGCCGTGGACCTATCGCTACAAGGACTTGATCAACGCGCCGCAGGGAGACGATCAACCGGTGGCGAGACCGGTTTCGATGATCACAGGAGACGAGATGGACATCGAGGCCGGACCGAATTGGGACGATGATTTGAGCGGTTCGTCGATCTATGCTGCCAATGATCCCAACCTGAAAGTGCTCAGTGAAGAAGAGCGGCGGCGATTCTTTGAGCTCCAGCAACTCGTCTATTTCTATCTACCCCGGATGTGCAACCACTGCCTGAATCCCAGTTGCGTAGCTGCCTGTCCGTCGGGAGCCATTTATAAGCGCGGAGAGGACGGAATCGTTCTGGTCAGCCAGGAGAAATGTCAGGGATGGCGGATGTGCGTTTCGGGCTGTCCTTACAAGAAGGTCTACTTCAATTGGCAGAGCGGCAAGGCCGAGAAGTGTATTCTTTGCTATCCACGTCTCGAAATGGGCCAGGCTCCGGCTTGCATGCATTCGTGCGTGGGCAAAATCCGTTATCTCGGCGTCATGCTTTATGATGCGGACCGGATTGAACAGACCGCTTCCAGACCGGACAAGGAGTTGGTGGAGGCGCAACGCGACATGATCCTGGACCCCTTCGATCCTGAGGTTATCCGTAAGGCGCACGAGGACGGAGTGGACGAAAAGGTCATCACCGCGGCTCAGAAATCACCCGTCTATAAGTATGTCAAGGTCTGGCGGCTGGCGTTGCCGCTCCACCCCGAGTGGCGCACCCTGCCCATGCTCTTCTATGTGCCACCGTTGCTGCCCGTGACGGCTTCTTTGAATCAGCAGGGCTGTTATGAGCTGGATCCGGATTTCTTCAGCTCGCTGGAAAGCGCCCGGCTGCCAATCCGTTATATGGCCAGCCTTTTTACGGCCGGAGATGAGGATACGGTGATCGCCGTTTACCGAAAACTGCTGGCCGGGCGCATCTTCAAGCGCGCCCAGACCGTGGGGGACATTTCCATGGAACGCGCCCGCCAGGCGCTCGATCAAGCACAAATGACCAGTGATGAAGTGGAAGACATTTTCCATATGACGGCATTGGCGGGGTTTGATGAGATGTTCGTCATTCCTCCCATGCTGCGCGAGGTCGCCATCGAAATGGGCGTCGAACCCCATGAATTCCAGGAAGAACGCGGCGCAGGCTTCGTGCGAATTCCGGAGCGAGGCTTATAAGGTATGAGGGTTTACCAGTTGTTTGCCAAGGTTCTAGATTATCCCACGTCCGAAACTTCCTCACAGGTACAGGCTCTCGTCTCGGAAATCCCTGCCGAGTGCCCCGAGGCTGCGGAACTGCTCGCGAGATTTTATTCTGCCTGCGGTGGCATGACCGCCGGAGAGCTCCAGGAGCTTTACACGAGCACTTTCGACATGCGACCGGATTGCACCACTAACCTGGGACATCACCTCTTTGGAGACGACGTCCGGCGCAACCTATTCATGGCGCAGTTGAAGGAGCGCATGGAAGCGCGGCGGATCACGATCGGTATTGAACTTCCGGACCATCTCAGCCTCGTGTTGCGACTGCTGGCGGCTCAAGATTCTGCGGACGAGAGGCAAACACTCATCGCTGACTGCCTCGTACCTTGCATTACCCGCATGCTTCAAACCTTCGATCCGAGCGGCAGTGACAACCCTTATGCACAGGCGTTGCGGGCGCTCTTGCTGCTGCTCAAGAAAGACGCCGAGGATGAAATAGCGGCCGTTGGAGCCGCACAGCATTCAGCACCGTGAAATCTTTACGGTGTTTGCAGGAGAAGTCGAGATGGATGCTTTCTGGTTCATTGCGTTCCCATATTTGGCGCTGGTGCTTGCCATCGGCGTCGGCATTTACCGCTATTATACCAACCGCTATTCCTATTCCAGTCTGTCCTCGCAAATACTTGAAAACCGGAAACTTTTCTGGGGTTCTGTACCCTGGCATTACGGGATCACGCTGATCCTGCTCGCCCATCTTTTCGCGGGCCTGTTTCCGGGCGCTGCGGGATGGATTCTCGGTGGCCGCATCCGCCTGCTGGTGTTGGAGCTGACGGGAATGGCGCTGGCCTTTTTTGCCCTTTTTGGACTGATCGTTCTGATCATCCGCCGCCTTCCGACAAATTCGCTGGCGCGGCGTGTCACATCTTACATGGATGGAATCCTGCTGGGATTCTTGCTGATCCAGGTTGCTACCGGCCTCAGCATTGCGATCTTCGAGCGCTGGGGCAGTCTCTGGTACTTGAAAACCGCCGTGCCGTGGTTCTGGTCCATCGTGAGCCTGCATCCCAGCATGAGCACGGTGGCATCGCTGCCGGGATTCGTGAAAGTCCATTTCGTCATTGGATTCGTCATCATTCTTCTGTTCCCCTTTTCCCGATTGGTCCACCTCGTCATGTTCCCGGTTTACTATCTGTGGCGGCCCTATCAGGTGGTGATGTGGAACCGCCGGCCGCGCCGCCCGGCAGAACTTCCTTCGGAGACGATTCGATGAATGGAGAAGCAAACAAAGATTCAATCCGCGAAGCTAAAGAAGAGCCCAGCCTCATCAACCGGCGGCGCTTCTTATCCCGGCTAAGCCTCACGCTCGGTTCAATAGCAGCCGCTATCGTGGCAATCCCGAGCGTGGCGTTCCTACTGGGATTACGCAAGCCGCCGCACGTCTGGCGAACCGTGGGCAAACTCGGGGACTTCCAGGTTGGAAGCACCGTGGAGGTTGCGTTCATCGACCCGTCGCCACTACCCTGGGCCGGTGTCACCGCAAAAACTGCGGCTTGGCTACGCCGGGAGTCGGATCAGCAATTCATCGCCTTTTCGATCGTCTGCACGCACCTGGGGTGCCCGGTGCGTTGGCTGCCCAGCGCGGATCTTTTCATGTGTCCTTGCCATGGCGGTGTGTTTTACGCCAATGGGACCGTAGCTTGCGGGCCGCCGCCGAAACCGCTGCAACAGTATCCGGTGCGCATCCAAAACAGCATGGTGCAGATTTTAACCAGCCCGGTCCCCATCACCACCTAGAGTGTTTGCGCGAGGCGATCCCATGCGGCTCGTTAAGTTCGTGTGGAACTGGTTTGACGAAGTCACCGGCATTTCGGGCTGGCTGATCCCGCTGGCTAAGCATCCCGTGCCCCACGCCAGGAAATCGGCATGGCTCTACGTATTGGGCAGCGCCACGCTGCTGGTCTTTATTGTACAGGTCGTTACCGGAGTGGCCCTGTCGAGCGCCTACGTGCCTTCCGCCGGGCAGGCCTACCATACGCTGGCTTTCATCAACAGCACGCGCTTCGGACACATCGTGCGCGGCATCCACTATTACGGCTCCTCCGCGATGGTTATTCTGATCGGCGTTCACGCGATCCGCGTGTATCTCTTCGGCGCCTACAAGTACCCGCGACAGATGGGATGGATCACGGGCGCCATTCTTCTGCTTCTTGTGCTCGGCATGGCGTTCACTGGCCAGCTTCTGAACTGGGACCAGACGGGGTTCTGGTCGGTGGTGATTGCCGCGCAGCAGGCCGGCCGTACCCCGTTCATCGGCAACTGGCTGGGACACTTCATCCTCGCCGGGGATACGGCGGGCGGCGCCACGCTTAGCCGCTTCTTTGCTCTCCACGTATTCTTCATTCCTGCCCTGATCTTCTTCTTCATCGGTTTTCACCTCTATCTTGTGATCCGCAATGGAATTTCCGAGCCACCGGAGATCGGCCGGGTTGTCGATCCCAAGACGTATCGCAAGTGGTACGAGGAACTGGTCCACCGCGAAGGCATCCCCTTCTGGCCGGACGCAGCATGGCGTGATGCCGTGTTTGCTTTGATCGTTATCGCCTCCGTTGTAGCGCTCGCCGTAATTATCGGCCCACCAGCGCTCGGCAAGCCTCCCGATCCCAGCATCATTCAAGCATCACCGAGACCGGACTGGTACTTTCTATGGTACTTTGCACTGCTGGCTATGCTGCCGCGATGGTCGGAAAGCTACGTTATGATCCTGGGACCCATGCTTCTCATCGTGGTGCTCATCCTGCTCCCGCTCGTAGCCAGCAAAGGAGAGCGCAGTCCATTCAAGCGTCCCTGGGCCTTCGGACTCGTAGCCTTCGTTGTGTTCATGATTGCCTTTTTCGGTGTCAAGGGCCACGTGGCCCCATGGTCGCCCCGTATGGATGCGCCACCGCTGCCTGCCGAAGTGGTCGGAACCGCAAACGGTCCGATTGCCGACGGCGCCAAGGTCTTTCACGACAAGGGCTGTGAGTTTTGTCATAAGATTGCGGGATACGGCGGCATTCGCGGACCCGATCTCACTTACGCCGGCGACCGGATGTCGGCGGGGCAGATGGTGACGCGCCTTTACAGCGGGGCAACCAATATGCCGTCTTATAACGGAAATATTACCCAACAGCAACTTTCCGACCTGCTCGCGTTTCTGAGCTCCTGCCGCCGAAGGCCGCCTCCCCCTGCGCCGAGCGCCGCAGACGCAAAGTGAAAAGAGAGTGGGCATCGTGCCCCGCAAGGCGACAGGAAGGATAGTCTCGCGCGAACGGTTGAATCGTATCCTCTTCGCGCACACACCCTGCTCTTCTTCCACATTGAGTGCGTGCTGCTGCATGAGAAGGCGTCCCCGCTCCTGACGTCTGCGATACCGGCCCCTTCAAGAAGCCCCGTGACTTAAGTCGTTGTCCTTGGATGAACGTTCAAGATAACCTGTCAATGAAAAACCTCGCTATTGGGAGGACTCATTTATGGTATGTGATTGCGGAACCTTGCATCGGAGTTAAGGACACGGCCTGCGTGGACGTCTGCCCCGTCGATTGCATTCATCCCCGAAAGGACGAGACGGATTTTGAGGAAGCGCCGCAGCTCTATATCGATCCTGACGAATGCATTGATTGTGGCGCCTGCGTGCCGGTCTGCCCGGTCTCCGCCATTTTCCCTAAGGAAGATCTGCCTGAGAAGTGGACCCACTTCGCCAAAATCAATGCGGACTACTACAAAAACAATAAAGTTGCGCCGTAGGACGTCAGGTTGCGCATCAGGGCCTGTGACTTTAGTCGCGGCTGAGAGGAGTCGAATCGTTCAGTCTGAAAGTTCAGCCGCATCCAGCAAGCCGGAACTTCAAGATTCGCGCGAGGGGGAGCGCTTGGAAAGGAGCAAAAACTATCATGCAAGGGCGAATCCTCATCGTCGACATCGATGCTGATTTTTTAACCAGACTTGAGGTTCTTTTTGAGGATAAAGGTTACCACACAACGACGACCTGGGGCGGCCAGGAAGCAATCCAGCATCTTCAGTCCTCACCGTTCGATCTTGTCCTGCTGAGTGATTATCTTCCCGATGTGAGCAGCGAGCAACTCTGGCGAGCCCTGGAGCGTCTGCCCGTTTGCCCTTCGGTGGCGATCCTCGAGACGGCTAAGCCGGTGAAAGAAATAGCAAATCAGTATCAACGCCTCGGCGGACGGTGTGTCTTGAGTAAGGCTTCTCCTTATAAGATCGTGGAAGTGGTTTGCGGTTGCCTCAGTTCAGGAGAGAGTCATCAGTTGAACTGGACTAACGCTGCTCGGGCGGCAGCGATGAACCCTGGGGTTTCATCACCGGTCGGCCAAAATGCCAGCTAGATGAGACCGGCGGCGGGAGTTGAAAGCGGATGCCCGTCAAGCCTGCCGTCTCGACAGTCCAAATATCCTGCATCCTCCAGCCCGTTCATCAATATATGGAAATAAATCAGGCCGCCGTAGGGCTTCCATGGCGCAAGGATGCGCTTTGCATGCCTTGCGTCCAGCGGTTTTCGCAAGCGAAGCCACTGCATCAGGCCGTTGCGTGCTCCCTGGTCATCAGCGGGAAATATATGCCAGCGTCCCATGCCACGCAACAGAGTGTATTCCGCCGTCCAGCGCCCAACTCCCCGAAGTTCCATGAGCCGTTCAACGGCTTCTTCGTCCGTTGCGCTTTCGAGCGCCTCCAGATTCAGCCGGCCCTCCACGATGGCGCGGCTTATTTCGATTATGGCCCGGGCTTTCTGAAAGCTGCAGCCGAGTTTCCGGATTGCCTCGGGTC
>JBOGKI010000106.1:0-10951 GCA_050745605.1 Terriglobia bacterium
ACTCAGGACAGTAGCCTCAGCTCGCCGTCTTTTCTTTGGACACGATGGTCGCCATGGCGTTTTCCACGCAAAGCGAATGCAGCGCTTCTTGTTTGCGCTTCGCGGCGGCCTGGCGTGAGGCTGTTTATTTTTTCACCCTTCCCCGACACGGGGTCGGCATCCATCACGTTTCAGCACGGTGGACGCCGCGAGCCGGTCATTCAATGTAGTGGGCCCGTGACGCCAATCCGTTCTTCGGGGGTGTCGCGGGCGCCTGTCCGGATTCCAAGCCTGACTCACCCAACCGCGCTCCCGTTTCTTACTTTCCCGGAAATGTAATCTTCAGCCCTGCCATGAAGTTGAGCTTCAGGGCAGGAAAACCGAAGGACTCTTCGTAGGACTGGTTCAGCATGTTATAAAGCCTGCCGTAGATTTCAAGCCCTTTGGGAAGCTGGTAGGAAAAGCCGCCATTCAGCAAGTCGTAGCCCTTGGCCGTAAACAAGCAAGGCAGCCCAAGTTGGCACGCGTAGGTCCCGTCATTCGGCTCCAGGTCCAGGATGGAGCCCCGGAAGCTGGCGTTGGTGTTCAGCATCAGCCGGCCATGGCGCCAAGTGAGATTGTACGAAGCGGAATTGCGCGGAACGCGCAGCAGCGGCTGGCCGGCGCGGAACGGACTTAGGGCCACGCTCGCGCCACTCAGGGCCAGAAGCGAGCTCGAGACCAGCGTGTATTGCGACTGTGCTTCGATGGAGCGAGCGGGCGCGAAACGGAATGAAATCTCAGCGCCCTCCGCCCGCGAGTTCCCCAAATTGGCGGAGGTGAAGGTGCTGAGATGGGTCAGCGTGCCTCCCAGCACCACGATCTGGTTCTCGAAGCGGTTGTAGAAGTACGTGGCATCGAGGATAGCCCGGTCGCTGAGGAATCGCTGCTCGATGCCGGAATCGAAGCTGACGTTTTCCTCCGGCTGCAAGTGGCCGTTATCGGTAAAGGCCAGCTCGAAGCCGCTTGGCATCCGAATCCCGGTTCCGAAGCTGGCGTGCAGGCGAGTCAATCCGATCGTACCTGCTCCTACGGAGAGTCCATGCAGCAAGTAAGCGACGGAGATGCGTGGGTCCGCTTTCGTAATCCGGCTGGAAGGCAGGAATGGACGCCCGGCGGAAGGATCGGCGGACAGCGCGGCCGTGTGGAAATCGTCCAGACGCGCGCCCGTGATCACGTAAACGCGCGGTGTGGGACTCCAGCGGTTTTCGGCGAAAACCGCGTAGCTGGAGCGGGGCAGCAGGAACGGCGCGCCGCCGGCATTGGCGATAAAGCTGTCCTTGATCTGCTCACGGCCGTATTCGAAGCCACCCACCAGGAAATCCTTGGGCGAGACGGAGAATTCGCTTCGGGTCGCCATCGTCCCGTTGAGGCTGTTGGAATAAGAATCGCCGAAAGGGGAGATGAAGTAGTAGTCATTGGTCGAAAGGTCCGCTGTGACCGTCTGGCGGAAGCGGGGGGTGAACTGCCCGGCATAATTGAAGCCATAGCCGAACAGGTTCTGCTTGTCGCGTGAGATGCGGTCGATTCCGGTAAACAGGTGATCGGGGTCGGAGCCAAACGCGCCGGGCGCGCCGGCGTTGTTGGCATTCCCATAAAAGTGGAAATTGAACTGGCGGCGAGGAGTCTGCGGCAGGCTCAGGCTGAGCATGGCGCTTTGATCGCGGTAATCATCGTTGGGCACAACGCCGTTGGTGTCGAAGCGCGCCAGATTATAAGCCCAGCCCCAGCCGTGCGTCAGGCCGCTCCCGCCGGTGGTCGCGCGCCAGGCGTCGTGACTGCCACCTTCGCCCAGAACGGTGAAGTGGGGTGGTCCGTCACCCTCGGCGGTAACGATGTTGATGACGCCCGCCACGGCGTCCGGGCCATAGAGCGCGCTTTCCGGCCCGCGATCCACTTCAACCTGCTCCACTCCATCCGCCAGCAGCGGCGCAAAATCGAAGGCCCCGCCGAATTCGTTCAGGGGGATCCCGTCCAACATCACCAGATTGTAGTCGGAGGAGCCGCCGCGGATGAAGACGCCGGTCACACCGCCTTCGCGGCCCGTCTGGTTCACCGCCACACCTGGCAACTCACGCAACGCGTCCAGGAGGAATTGATTGCCCTGGTCCGCCATTTCGCTCTGAGAAATGACGCTTACCGAAGAGCCTACTTGTGTCGCCAGCGAGTCCGAAAGCGACGCGGACACCACCACCTGCTGAGCAACGGCGCTCAGTTTCAGGTGAAGAGTCAAACTTCGGGATTCGTCTGGCTTGAGCCTGAGATTTATCGTGTTGGCGGCGAACCCGCGCTGGCCGGCGACAAGCTGATATAAGCCCGGAGAAAGTCGTGAGAACACAAAGCGGCCTTGAGTGTCCGTCCGCCGCTGGGCCAGCGCATTCAGCGCATTCAGCAAACTCACGCGCGCCCCGGAAACCGCGCGACCGCTGGGATCGAGGACCTTGCCGCGGATGGTTGCGGCAAGAGCAGGAGAGGGCAAAACCGCGCACAGACCAAGAGCCAGCAGCACGCCTAGGAGCAGGCGTCCGAGCCGGCGGTGATTGGAAATAGAAGTTTTGGAAAGAAACGCAGTGACAGGACGGCTGGCGGAAAAAACCGCATCGGGGGCGAACATGACGAGACTCCTCCTCCCTGCTCGCGCGGCAGGGTGCGCAAAAACGGAGCGAGTCCGTGAAGAGGAGCGAAGAGTAAGAGCCGCACCCCGGTGACATACGGTAGGGCAAAGCTCGATGCGCCTCAGGACTCTCTCCGTCGAAGAGTTGAACTGAGATCAAGTTCCCGGGCAGGCTTCCTGGCTCTCGGATCTTCGCAGGATCCCCGGCCTTCCCATCCCGCTCGGCGGGACAGTGGCCTGGCTTTGCCCATCGGGGACCCCGCTCACCGATCACAGTGGCGGGACCGCGGCCGGTTTTCACGGCCTTTCCTGTTACTTCGCAGCGGCGAACACCGCGGGAACTCACTTATCAAAAAATCTTACTGCGGCTTGAAACTTAGCATTCGCAAAGCGCGATTGTCAAGCTGTCAAGTGGAGCTGTAGTGGTTCAGCTTAGCTTTGTAGCGGCGGTGTCCCCACCGCCGTCATTGATTGTACGGAGCTTCGGCGCTGAGAGCCTGCCCTGAACGAAGTGAAGGGACAGCGCCGCTACAGCAAACTGTACCACCACCAGTGGAGCAGTGGAGCAGCCACTTCTAACCGGTTGTTGAAAAAATCTCTTCGGCGGTCATTCTGAGGGAAGACCTCATGGGCCTGCGGCCCGCGAAACCTCATGAAAATCACTCGGTGTCAGGTAGAGGCAGACACCATCCATCTTAAGTTCTTTGATTTCAGCACGGCTTCATTCGCGACTACGTGTTTTTCGACCCTGAGCCCTTCGTGACAGTCACGGAGGGGGACCGTGCGCCGGGGCCGCGGTACCGCAAGCTGGGTCACGGTTCGGGATCCATCGCCAGCGGCGGCGCTTGACTCAGGGGCGAGCGGGGCCTATGATTTGGGCCAACGTCGGGGTACACTCCATCATGGTTAGCGAGACAGTCGCTCATTATCGCGTCTTGGAGAAGCTTGGTGGCGGCGGGATGGGTGTGGTGTACAAAGCCAAGGACACCAGGCTCGACCGCTTCGTAGCCCTCAAGTTCCTGCCTGAAGGTCTTGCCCACGACCACCAAGCTCTCGAACGCTTTCAGCGTGAAGCGCGCGCCACCTCAGCTCTGGACCATCCCCATATTTGTACAATCTACGAGATCGGCGAGCACGAAGGCAAGCCCTTCATCGCCATGCAGTATCTCGAAGGGCAGACCCTGAAGCATCGGATCGGGACCAATCCCTTAAAGCCGGACGACCTGCTCGACCTCGCAATCCAGATTGCAGATGCCCTCGACGCCGCGCACCAGAAGGGCATCATCCATCGCGACATCAAGCCGGCCAACATCTTTGTAACCAGGGGGGGCCAGGCGAAGATTCTGGATTTCGGCTTGGCGAAGTTAACCGTAGGGGCCGGCGTGCACGCCCGAGACGGGTGCCCGCAAGGTGCGCCCCTGCAGGACACGTCGACGGACTCCACTGATCTCGAACACCTCACCAGCCCCGGGACGACGATGGGAACCGTGGCCTACATGTCGCCCGAGCAGGCGCGCGGCGAAGAAGTGGACGCCCGCACCGACCTTTTCAGTTTTGGCGCCGTGCTTTACGAAATGGCCACGGGCCGGAAGGCCTTCGGTGGGATCACCCCAGCGGTCATCCACGACGCGATCCTGAATCGAGCGCCCGCGCCGTTGACCGCTATGAACCCGAGCCTGCCGCCCAAGCTCGAAGAGATCATCAACAAGGCGCTGGAGAAGGACCGCGATCTGCGTTGCCAGACCGCCGCTGAACTGCGCGCCGACCTGAAGCGTCTGAAGCGCGATACGGATCCAGGCCGTGCGTCCTCCGCGGCGGCCGTCAGCCCCACACCCGCCGCCCCGCCAAGCAGCACCGGCATAATAGGGTCGGCTCACGGGACCACAGCGGCGGGGTCATTGGCGGCCGAGACCGGGGGCATCGCGCCATCTCTCTGGAAAAGATGGCCGATGGCGCTGATCGGCGCCACGGTTGTCGGCGCCGCGGTGGTCGCCGCTGCGGCCATCGCCTTTTGGTCGACGCGTCCACTCCCTCCGCCCAGGATTACGGATTATACCCAGCTTACCAGCGACGGACGCCAGAAGCCTTCCAGCTTCTCGCCTTATGAGGCCATTCCGCATCCAATCGTCACAGATGGCTCAAGGCTCTATTTCTGGGAATCGGGCCCCGGGCTGGCTCAGGTTTCTACTTCAGGCGGGGAGACGGTTCCAGTCACGATCCCGCTTCAGAGCGCTGGCCTCATCGACATTTCGCCGCAGGGATCAGAATTGCTGGTTGGGAGCCCGAACCCTCGGAGTCTCTACGAGTCTCTTCTATGGATCGTGCCGCTGCCGGGCGGGTCGGCTCGTCGCCTGGCCGATATTTCCGGGCATGATGGGACTTGGTCGCCGGACGGCCTGCGGATTTTCTACGCCAGCGGCTCGGATTTGTATTCGGCCAGAGCTGACGGGAGCCAAGGGCGCAAGCTCGCGACGGTCGCCGGTCGTGTCTGGTGGCCTCGCGTCTCGCCGCAGGGCGACCGGATACGGTTCACCGCGTTCGACCCGAAGACCAACGCGCGCTCCTTGTGGGAGGTTTCGATTGACGGAACGCATCTCCGCCCTCTCCTCCCCGGTTGGAACCGCTTGCCCGCCGAATGCTGTGGCAACTGGACCGCGGATGGGAATTACTACGTGTTTCAGTCAACCCGTAGCGGCAGGACCGACATCTGGGCGCTTCGCGAAAAGGGGCGTCTCTTCCAAAAGTCTGGGCGCGAGCCAGTGCGGTTGACAACAGGTCCGCTCAACTACTGGGCTCCGCTTCCAAGCAAGGATGGAAAGAAGATTTTCGTGGTCGGCGAGCAGCCGCGCGGCGAGCTGGTGCGGTACGACGCGAAGCTCCACCGGACACTTCCTTACCTGGGAGGAGTCTCCGCCGAGCAGGTACGGTTTTCCCGGGACGGCCGGTGGGCTGTCTACGTTGCCTATCCGGAAGGCACTCTATGGCGAAGCCGGGTTGATGGCAGCGATCGCCTTCAGCTCACGTTCTCCCCGATGCAAACTGGAGTGCCTCGGTGGTCTCCAGATGGAAAGCGAATTGCGTTTGTCGGCGCGCTGCCGGGGCAGCCTTGGAAAATATATCTGGTTTCCGCTGACGGTGGCGCCACCCAGGAAATAGCTCCTCAGCAACCTGTGCAGGTAGACCCTGCATGGTCTTCGGATGGGAATTCCATCATATTTGGCGAGTCACCGCTCGGCCAGTTGGGGACGTTGCACACCGCAAGGCTCCATATGGTCGATTTGAAGACGCGTCAGACCTCCATTCTTCCCGGGTCCGAGGGATTGTGGTCGCCCCGCCTCTCGCCCGATGGGCGCTACGTGGTCTGCCTCTCAGCGGATGCCTCACGGCTGGTACTCCTCGATTTGACGACCCATAAGACTGTCGAGCTGGCAAAGGGATATGCTGGCTGGCCGGAATGGTCTCGGGACTCGCAGTACGTTTACTTTTCCTTGACGCGACCCAATAGCGCTCCGGGATTCTTTCGCGTGCGTATCGGCGATCGTAAGCTGGAACAGATCGAGAGTTTGACGGACGCCCGGCCGACCGGGGGCGTTTTCGGTTGGTGGTACGGTCTGGCTCCGGATGACTCCCCTCTGATGCTGCGCGATACCGCCACCCAGGAGATTTACGGTCTCGACTGGAAAGCACCGTGAGGAAGCAAGCGTAGGTTCTTCGATGTTTTTTGGGCGACCAGGCTTGCAGATGCCGTCAAATCATTTCGGAGCGGCCCAGGGGTGGGTGTCAGGGTCGCTCATTGGATGGGCTGCGGAACCGGGTGGCGCAGAGTTTCGCAGTCCAGAAACTCTGCGGCTTGTGTCAGGGTAACATCGGCTAAATACCTTCCGATGTCTCGTGTGCGGCGCTTGGCGCTCTGTGACCGGTTTTTCGGTGTGTCGAGCCCATGGGCCGCGGTACGGCAAGCTGGGTCACAGTTCAAGATCCATCGCCAGCAGCGGCGATCCGCAAGGCAGGCGGCCGGGCGCAGTCCATCACTCTGCATTGGCGCAGGCGCTTTTGCTACTGGTCACTGGTTCTGAGGTGTTGAGCCTGCATCCCCAGCCCCGTGTTTTTGCTGCCAGGCTTTCATCCGCTGCTCGCGCCGCTGTTCCATCTGCTGGAACTTCGTCACCTGGTCCGGCGTGAGATTAGCTTGGATCTGCTGCCTCGTGCTCTTGCGCAGCTCCATGAATTTGGCCCGCCGCTGCTCGCGAGAGAGGGAAGTGTCCTGGCGCAGGGCCATCATCTGTTTGTGCTGGTCCTGGAGAACGGGCTTGATCTTGTCTCGCTGGTCTTGAGTCAGATTGAGTTGACGGGTGAGACGGGCCAACTGCCTTTCGGGGCCTTGCATTCCCCTGCGGTGTCCGTTGGCTGGGCCTGCCTCCTGGCCAGCAGGCGCCTGGAAGGCCGCGCCAGGATTAGCGAAGCACAGCGCCGACAGGGCCAAAGTAAGCGCAATCGCTAGGTGGGACAGCGTTTTTCTGGTCGGGGTCATCTTGATTTTCATTGTCGTGCTCCTTATCGGGAATCGGGATACTGGTTCTTGCAGAACTTCCATGCAGTAACGACGTCTCTCGTCGCCGCGGAGTTACAAAACAACTCCCGCCTGTCTACCTTTTGCCGTTGAATCCGAGCCGGTTTTTCCGTACCCTGAAGGTCATGGAAATACAGCTCACCCCGAGCAAAAGGCGTTTGTTCGCCAGGCCATTGCAAGCGGAAGGCTCCGCCGTGAACCAGACGCAGTGGAGGAAGCTCTCGCTTTGTGGGAAGAACGCGAACGTACCCGCGCGAAAATTCTCGCAGCGGTCGATAAGGCCGAGGCCTCCCTTGCCCGGGGTGAAGGTCGCACGATCACGCAGCAATCCATGCGCGACCTTGCAACAGAAGTCAGGCAGCGCGGGCGCGCCCGCTTGGCGGCCGAACAGTCTCCCGACCGCTGATGGCCGCCCGCTCAACAAGACGAGCCTTTCTAAATGGCTGACATCAATCTCACGCAGGATGAAGCCGACGGTCTAATGGCAATGGAAAAGCGTGCCGCTGACCAAAGAGAATGGCTCTTTCCCGCTCCCGGCGAAAGGATTGCAATTCCGTTGACGTCGCTCGACAAGCGGGAAAGCTTCATGCTCGATATAACCCGCGCACAGATCAAGCTGACAAAGGCCACTTACCAGAACCGCGCGAGGGCAGCGATTATCCTGCTGCGGCTCGACCTTGACGGGCCACCGCATACCAATCCGAACGGCGAAGAAGTTCCCTGCCCTCACTTACACAGCTATCGTGAAGGGTTCGGCGACAAATGGGCAATACCGGCCCCTGTCGCAATATACACGAACACACTCGACCTCTTTTCGACATTCGAGGCCTTCATGCAGCAATGCAACATTACCGAACCGCCCCGGATTCAGAAGGGGTTATTCTCATGACGATGCTCCAGGAGATTGAAAAGCTTCTGAACGACTATCGCGCTTGGCTGAAAGACAAAACGACGCTCCGCCAAGTGAACGGCTCGTGGGTCGAGATCACAACGCCTTTTCTTGACCGCCACAACGACGCCCTGCAAATCTACGCCCGCGGGGAAAACGGCGGCTACGTTCTGACCGACGATCGCTACACTCTTCACGACCTCGAAGCGTCGGGGTGTAATCTCAACACCGAGAAGCGAAAAGACCTTTTGAAAATGACGCTCAATGGTTTCGGCGTGCGAATGAACAACGAAGCCCTAGAGGTACACGCGTCGGCTGAAAACTTTCCGGCCCGCAAACACAATCTGATTCAGGCTATTCTCGCCGTAAATGATCTCTTCTACCTCGCAAGCCCCATCGTCGAGAGTCTTTTCTTCGAAGACGTGGTGGCATGGCTCGACCTCAACAACGTCCGCTACACACCGAAGGTGAAATTTACTGGCATCAGCGGATTTGACCACCTTTTCGATTTCGTTATTCCAAAGTCCCCCCGCAAGGAGCCCGAACGAATCGCGCAGGCGATCAATCGCCCGACCCGTGACAACGCAGAGGCTTTTATTTATGCATGGAGCGACACCCGCGAGGTCCGGTCCTCAGACTCGAGGGCTTACGCGATCTTGAATGACGTTGACCAGCCGGTTTCGGGCGGCGTGCTAGAAGCATTTCGCAACTATCACATACAGCCAGTGCCGTGGAGCCACCGCGCAGAGGTTGTTGCTGACCTCGCGGCCTAAACCCGCCTTTCCCTGTTTCAGAAAAAATGGCTGGCGCAGACCTTTCCGTTGAGGTCTGCGCGTTTCCTGCAAAATCCGACGGCCAGGAAAGCACTCGCGGTGGCTATCCCGAGTTGGAATGGTCACGGGTCGCCGACAATAGAAAACGATGTCGGCGCCACCCGCGTAAATGGCGTGAGTCGCTTGCTCGGCAAGGACGGGCATAAGAGTCGGTCAGACCAGCATCGCAGTAATATTATATCAGAGGTCATACATCTATAGTTAATCACTCATGTAATTAGTTGCCAAACATGATCGGTAATTCGTATAGCGCCTACGATGGGGCTCAATTGTAAGTCATTAATCTACAATGTACTTGACGGCATGACCCCGGCCAGCTAGCCTACAAATATCTATGCGAGGGGGCGATATTTTTTTCTTCTCGGACTCTTTCCTTCTAGTGAAGGCCATCACGTCCCCTCACGCCAAAATTTCTCTTCGACTCCCCGCTCCTTAGCGAGACGGCGGGAGACGAACCGACTTAGACAGGCTGAGCGTCCAAAGACGGACGGGAGGGACACCATGGAAGCGAAACAGGTAAGACGCAATCGTGCTGTGAGTCTCTTAGTGGGCATGATTGTGGCATTGGGCGTTCTTAGCCCACCTGCCTTCGCCCAGACCAACCCGGTGCTGCCCGTTAGTCAGGCCGCCGCTATGAAACTGCCCGCCGCCCGTTCTGCCGCGCCCAGCCCAGCAACCAAGATGCGGGCGATAAAAAGCTACGGCAGGCTGCCGTTGGCGTTTGAGGCGAACCGCGGTCACCGATCCGCAAGTGAAGTTCCTGGCGCGAGGCGGGGGCTACACGCTGTTTCTGACAGGCAATGAGGCGGTGCTGTCTTTGCGACAAGCAGACGGCGGAAGACAGAAGGCAGAAAGCCGAGGCAAAATCCGAAACTCGAGGGTCGGAAATCGAAACCCGAAAATCCTTGCTCGTCACTTGCCACTTGTCACTGGTCACTCGCCTGTGGCGACAGACGCCGTCGTGCGCATGAAACTGGTGGGCGCGAACGCCAAGGCCCGAGTAACTGGCCTCGCGGAACTGCCGGGCAAGAGCAACTACTTCATCGGCAACGATCCAAAGAAGTGGCGCACCAATGTCCCAAATTACGCCAGGGTGCGATACCAGAACGTCTATCCCGGCATCGACCTGGTTTATTACGGCAACCAGGGTCAGCTCGAATACGATTTTGTGGTCGCGCCCGGCGCCGACCCGGGGGCGATCGTCCTTGACGTAGCGCCAGCTTCCAGCCGGCACGCCGCCAAAGCCCGCCGTGAGCATGGCGAAGGGATGGCACCCCTACACATCGCCGCAAATGGCGATCTGGTGATGCGCCTCAACGGTGGCGAGATTCGTTTCCACAAGCCCGCGGTGTATCAAAGCGTAGCGGCGGGCTTCAACCCGGCAATTGAAAATCACAATCCTTGCCCGGCTAAAGCCGGCCTCTACGAAGCCCCCCAACCATGCGTCGCGGCGGGGCTGGTCTCGCTGTCTACGGGCATAACGGCGCGCTCTACCGGCAATCCAAAATCCGCAATCCAAAATCGAAAATACCTTGACGGCCGCTATGTGCTGACGGCAAATAACCGGGTGCGCTTCGCGGTTGCGTCCTATGATCGCAGCCAACCACTCATCATCGATCCGGTATTAACCTATTCCAGCTTGCTCGGCGGCAGCGATGGTGACTTCGGGAACGCCATTGCCGTAGACAGCTCGGGCAATGCTTATGTGACTGGCCTCACCTCTGCGGTCGACTTTCCGCAGGTAAACCAGATTCCAGGCGCCTGCAACGGGACTTGCAGCGGGTCCGACTACGACGCCTTCGTGACCAAGATCAATGCAGCGGGCAGCGCCCTGGTCTACTCCAGCTTGATCGGCGGCAGCGGTTTCGACGAGAGCTTCGGCATCGCCGTGGACGGCTCGTGCAACGCCTATCTGACGGGGCTGACCACTTCGGCTGACTTTCCGCAGGTAAACCAGATTCCAGGCGCCTGCAACGGGACTTGCGGCAGCGGAGCCAGCGACGACGTGTTCGTTACCGAGGTCGACA
>JBOGKI010000107.1:0-10865 GCA_050745605.1 Terriglobia bacterium
CTGGATGGTAGCCTGGGCGGTGGTGAGCTTTTGGGACATGATGGCCGCCGCTCCCTTCATCTCAGCCGTGTCCACTCGGGTTTCGCAGAAGGGGGCGGGGCGACCCTTGCGAGCCGCCCCTGGGGGTAAAGGCCAAACTTGAAAGCGAACCGGGCCTGCAGCGGAACACTGGAACGGCTGGACATTCCTTCCAGCCTTCCGACCAGCGCGAGTCCTATGCTGGTTCACAGTGAACCCGAATCGATTTGGGCTCAACGGTCAAGACTCTATCCGCATCAACTTCTCTTGTCAAGAAAAAAGATCAACTGAGCGTGATCTTTGTGATGCCGTCGAATTCAGGCGCGCGCGCCCGCCATAGATCCCATTGGCACGTGTGCCCGCCCGCCGCCATCAGATCAGCCGCCGCATGATGTGTGCAACCGGTTTCGTGATCCAGTTGTTCGCGGAATTGGCGGTTTACTGCAGACACGGGCCGTAGGGGTTGCCGTTGAGTGCGCACGGCTCAAGACCGCACACGTGCCAAGCAGCGGCAGGAATGCGCCACCCGCGTTGCAGGCGTCCGTCTGGGTCAGCCCGCTGCCGCGCGCCGAGGTGTCCCGACCCGCTGGTCCAAGAGGAAAGACGCAAGTGGCAATCGACATGCTGAGAGCGCGCCCACCCAAGCCAAATCTAAAATATCTCATTTGTTTTGTGTAACTTGCTCGGCTTTGTTCTGAAATATCTGTAACTATTTGATACTAAATGGCTTGTTGGTTTTTGCGGAGGATGTGAATTCCCGCTTACGCGGGAATGACATCGCTCAGCATGAAGCCGCTTAGAACAGCGGCTTCATGGCCTCGCCGGTGAGGTCGCCGAGAAGCTTGTGCCAGGGGTGGTTTTCGCGCTGTTCCACCTCGGTCACCATCTTCTTCATCACGTCCAGCACTTCCGGACGATCCGTGTCATACAGGTCACCCTGTAGGAGCTTCAGAACATCCAACCGGTAGCGCGGGTCCTGAATGAAGGCGGTGAACAGCACGTTCAGCCGGTAGTAGACGGAAATGAACTCATACCAGTTCTTGGTTCCCCGCCGGATGGTGGACTCAAATGTCTTGAAGTGGTCCTTGGTGAAGCTGCCGCCGTTGTGGGCCGCCGCGATGATGTCTTCACTCGCCAGCTTGGCGCTGGTCACAGCGATGCTGACGCCGCTGGAGAAGATGGGATCGACAAAGCGCGCCGCATCCCCCACCAGCACAAAGTTGTCTCCGCAAATCTGCTTCATGCCATAGCTGTAATCGCCTTCTTCCTTCAAAGGACGGAGTTGAGTAGCGGCCTTCAGGCCGTTGTAAAGCTCAGGCCGAGTGCCAATGCAATCCCAGAAGAACTTCTCGCGCGATTCCGCGGTCTTCTCAAAGTTTTTCTTCTGCGTAACCACGCCGATGCTGGTGACGGTCTTCGAAATGGGAATCTGCCAAATCCAACTGTTACTGATGGGCAGAAAATGGACGAAGATGTAATCATCAAAGCCCGGCTTGGATGAGGCCGCCTCGCGGTCATAACCTTCAAACCAGGTGTGCAGCGCGTACTGGTTGAAAATCGTATCGGGTACCTTGAGCTTCAGTTGGTTGCCGAGCAGGGTGTGGCGTCCGGAGGCATCCACTACCATGCGGACGGTGGCGGATGCGTCCTGGCTGTTTGCGGAGTAAAGCACCTTGGGCCGCGTGGTGTCCGAAAAATCAACCGCTTTCACGCGCACCCCCTGGCGTACCTGGGCGCCCAGCTTGGCGGCGTGTGCCAACAGCAGTTGATCAAAGTTGCCCCGGTCCACGTGCCAGGTGTGGTTCATGCCAACGCCGGGCTGCTCGCGCTCCGCAAAGCGGATGTCGGCATGGCAGTCGGGCTCCAGCCCCTCCCAATCATGGTCGTAAACCGGACTGTTGGAAGTGGCCGTCCACACAGCGCCGTATTTGTGGACGAATCCGGCTTTGTCCATCTGATCAATGAAGCCGATTTCCCGAAGGACGCGCGTGGACGAGGGAACCAACGACTCACCCACGTGGGGACGGGGGAAATGCTCGCGCTCAAACACAGCGCAGCTTAGGCCCGCCTTAGCCAGATAGGCCGCGGTCGATGATCCTCCGGGCCCTCCTCCAATAATTCCAACGTCATAATCGTAATCTGTCATGCTCTCCAAAGTCCTTTCTCCCCCTCGAGGCAACCGATGAGTTAACCTCTACCCTCGTCCCGATGGTGTCCCGTAATCGGGCAGCGCCGCTGTCGCGGTGGCATTTGCCGGCAAAGCCTGCCCTGAGCGAAGCGAAGGGATGCCGGCGCTACGACACCGCGCCAGGGCGGAACCATCACGCTGAATCGCTTTTCTTGGCAAGCTTGGATTCCACAAACTTCTCGATACCGTTAATGCTCTGAAAGTTCTCGTCAACAATCTCCTCGTCCGCGACGCGGAGGTTGAAGGTTTCCTCCAAAAAAGACACGAGCCGAAAAATCACCAGCGAGTCCATGACGCCATTTTGGCTCAGCGATTCATCATCCGCCAAGGTTGTGACGCCTTTTCTCTGCGCGGACTCGAGGATGAATTGGCGGATTTGCTCCTTGGTGGCGCTCGTCTGCTCCATAATGCCTCCTGCCTTCCCTTCTTGAATGTTTTCGCCTGCGGCCGGGCTTGAGACTCCGCGGCGCAACTTCAAATCCCGTGCTGTAGGGCGCTCTGCGAGCGCCGAAGTTCTTCAGAGATCAAGACCGGTTGTCCCCGGTCTACGCCGGGGCAGGCGCCGATCGCCGCTACAGCAGCGGTTGTCACAACCGCTCTTCCGCCCCTGGCTTCTATTCCTAAAACATCGGTCTGGATGCTTCCGTCGTCAGTTCACCCAGGAGCTTGTGCCACGGGTGATTCTGGCGCCGCTCGACGTCGCTCACCGTCTTTCTCATCACCTCCAGCACTTCCGGGCTATCCACGTCATAGATGTCGCCTTGCAGGAGCTTCAGAACATCCAGGCGATAGCGCGGGTCCTGAATGAAGGCCGTGAACAACACGTTCAGGCGGTAATAGACGGTGATGAACTCGTACCAGTTCTTGGTCCCCCGCCGCATGGTGGTTTCAAATGTCTTGAAGTGATCCTTGGTGAAGCTGCAGCCGTTGTGGGCCGCCGCGACAATATCCTCGCTGGCCAGCTTGGCGCTGGTCAACGCAATGCTTACGCCGCTCGAAAAGATGGGATCGACAAAGCGCGCCGCATCCCCTACCAGCACAAAACCGTCACCGCAAATCTGCTTCATGCCATAGCTATAGTCGCCCTCTTCCTTCAAAGGACGGAGCTGGTTGGCGGCCTTCAGGCCGTTGTAAAGCTCAGGCCGAGTGCCAATGCAATCCCAGAAGAATTTCTCGCGCGATTCCGCGGTCTTCTCAAAGTTTTTCTTCTGCGTCACCACACCGATGCTGGTCACGGTCTTCGAGATGGGAATCTGCCAGATCCAGGTGTTACTGATGGGCAGGAAATGGATGAAGATGAAGTCATCCTGCGACTTATTCGTGGCCATCACCATGCGTTCGTAATTTTCAAACCAGGTGTGGAGCGCGTACTGGTTGAAAACCGGATCGGGCACCTTGAGCTTCAGTTGGTTGCCGAGCAGCGTTTGCCGGCCGGAAGCATCCACCACCATGCGCACGGCGGCTGTGGCGTCTTTGCCGGCCGCGGCGTAGAGAATCTTCGGAGCCGCAGGGTTAGAAAAATCGACAGACTTCACGCGAACCGGCTGCTGGAGCTTCGCGCCCTGCTTCACGGCATAGTCCAGCAGGAGGTGATCGAACTTTCCGCGGTCCACATGCCAGGTATATTTCTGGTTCACGCCCTCCTGCGCGCGCTCCTCGAAGGTGATTCCTGCATAGCAATCGGCTTCAAGGCCGTCAAAATCGAGGTCGTAGATCGGACCGCGCGCCTCAGTGGTCCACACAGCGCCGAATTTGCGGACAAAGCCCACCTCATCCATCATCGGGATGAACCCGATTTCTCTCAAGATGCGGTTGCTCGAAGGAACCAGCGATTCGCCCACGTGCGGACGCGGAAAGGCTTCCCGCTCGAAGATCGCAACGTTCAGCCCGGCTTGCGACAGATAGGAAGCCGTGGCCGAGCCTCCCGGTCCCCCTCCGATAATTCCAACGTCAAATTCGTAATCTGGCATACCTTTTCCCCTCTCTTCGTGTCGAAATTGAATCTCGACGCCGGGTGCGTTTCACTCACTGGAGATCACCAGTCATAGCGACGGCGTTCCCTGTGGCGTCGGTCGGCGCCTGCCCCGCTGCGAAGCGGGGAGCGCTGAATCTATTGAGAAATAAGGACCTGCGGTCACAGACCGCCGCTACAGCCATCGGTGTCCCACAGACTCACAAGGCCCGCCCACACATTCAACGCCAGCCTAACTCACAGGCGTCACGGCCTCCGAGCATAATCTTACCCGATCCACTTTGCCGGTGGAAGTCTTGGGAAGCATTTCCCTGAATTCGATCGCCTCCGGAACCATGTAGGACGGAACCCGGCTGGCGCAATGCTGCTGCAAGTCGGCAGCGGATATCGAACCTTCCTGATGAAGCGCCACCACTGCTCGGATGCGATTGCCAACCTCCTCGTCCGGGACGGGCACGGCCGCGGCTTCCTTAACGCCCGGGTGGTTTAGCATGGCCGCTTCAATCTCGCCCAACTCGATGCGATAACCCCGGCTCTTGATCTGGCTATCCCGGCGGCCAATAAAGTCATAATTCCCATCATCCAGCAACTTGACCATATCGCCGGTGCGGTAAAGGCGCTCCTCGTAGTGCGGCTGGAAGCGGTTGGGAACCACCATCTTTCGCGTCTTTTCGGGGTCGGCCCAATAACCATTGGTGACAGAAGGTCCTCGCACGTAAAGCTCGCCAGTTCCGCCGGGTTGCACCCATTGGTCCTGGTCGTCTACCGCAAAAACTTCCGTATTGGCACAGGCTTTGCCAATGGGCAGCCGTTCCTGGTTGGGAAGTTGCGCCCGGTTGACGCGGTAATAGGTGCAAACGTTGGTCTCCGTAGGGCCGTAGAGATTATAAAGCTCAGACTTGGGCACCAGATCGGCAAGCTGGCGTAAGTACTTCATAGGAAAGACTTCGCCGGCGAAAAGGATCAGGCGAAGCCTTTCAAGGTTCCGGGACTTCAAGCCGCCGTGCAGAACCAGGTGAACGAGCGCCGACGGGACCGAATACCACACGGAAATTTCCTTCGATTCAATGAAAGCCGCAAGGCTGGCCGGAAAAAGTTGCGTTTCCGGCGGGATCATGTAGACGGTGGCCCCGGCTTTCAGAGCGTTATACACATCGAAGACGGACAGGTCGAAGTGCAGCGGGGCGTGGCTCGAAAGATGATCCTCGGGCTGAATCTGAAAGATATCCGCGCACCAATCGACAAACGTCAAAGCGTTCTGATGGGAAATCATTACGCCCTTCGGCTTGCCAGTGGAGCCGGAAGTGTAAAGGATGTAAGCCAGATCAATGGTGGTCAGCGGCAGCTCGGGAGGAGCGGCTGCCGGTAGCGACTGGAGCGTACTCCACGGATAAACCGTAGCGCCGTCTGTGCCTTCCGGTTTGTCCTCCGTGAGAACTGAGAATTCAACCGAGCGAATCGCATTGGGATCGAGACGCGTGAGCAGTCCAGCCGTGGTGACGAGGGCTTTCATCTTGCAGTTGTCGATGATGAGGCCAATGCGTTGAGCCGGAGCGGCGGCATCGAGTGGTACGTAGACGCCGCCGGCCTTGAGCGTCCCAAGCATGCTGACGACGGAAGCTACACACTTGGGCAAGTACATTCCTACCCGGTCGCCTTTCTTCACGCCCCGCTCACGAAGCAACCCGGCCAGTTGATTGGAACGCTCTTCCAGCTCGCGATAAGTCAGGCTTTCGCCCCGCGCCCGGACTGCCGTTTGATCAGGCAACCGCAAGGCGTTGCTTGCCGCGAGATGTTGAAGAAGAAAGCCCATGATTCGTTTTGGCTGATCGTGGCGCGGGCTGCTTTGTAAGTCCGAGGTTATTGGGAACTACTCCGCCGCCTTCGCGGCCTGCGCCGCCTCAAACTCCCTGCAAACTTGCAATGATCATCTTATGAATGTCGGAAGTGCCGGAGTAAATCGTGCCGCCGATGGCGTCGCGCAACTCCCGTTCAATCTCGTATTCGCTCATGTAACCATAGCCGCCGTGGATTTTGATGGCGTCGAGACAAGTTTGAACGCAGGCCTCGCTCACATAAGCCTTAGCGATCGAGGCTTCGCGCAACGGGTGCTTGCCGATCTTCTTGAGCCAGGCCGCCTTGTAAAGCACCAGGCGCGAGGTTTCGAGGCGAATATCCATTTCCGCAATGCGCGTCGCCACCGCCGGAAATTTGTCGATGGGCTGGCCGAACTGTTGCCGCTGGGAAGCGTAGCGGGCGCTGGTCTCAAGCATTCGCTGCATCAGACCAAGATGATTCGCCAGAATGCAGATGCGCTCCCACTCCATGGCCGACGTGAACACCGCCTGGCCGCCGTATTCCTTACCCAGCAGGTTTTCCCTGGGTATCTCGCAATCGGCAATCGCCAACTCTGCAATGGGAGAGGTTCGCAGCCCCATTTTCTCCAGCTTCCGGCTTACCGAAAGCCCGGGTGTCCCTTTGTCCACCAGGAACGCCGTTACCCCTGCGGGCTTCATTTCCGGATCGAGATTTGCAAATAGAATAAAAACATCGGCAATTGGAGCATTGGAGATGAATGTCTTGGCGCCATTCAGGATGTACCGGTCACCCTTCTTCACGGCCCTCGTCCGCAAACTGTAGGCATCGGAACCGGCCATCGGCTCGGTCATGCCCTGGATGCCGATCCACTCTCCGCTAACCAGTTTGGGCAGGTAATGCTGCTTCTGAGCTTCCGTCCCGTGGTTAAGAATCGGGATTTCTGCGCTCCACATATGGGCATTGATGGAGAACACCAACCCATTATCGCGACAGCCGTAGCCCAGAGCTTCCAGCGCGCAGACGGTGGTCAGGATGTCCGAACCGCCCCCACCGTATTCTTGGGGTACCGGCAAGCCGTGGATGCCGAACTGGGCGCATTTGTTCCAGGCATCGCGCGAGAACTCCTGATGGCGGTCGCGCTCGATCAGGTTATCATTCAGCTCCTGGCGGGCGAACTTAATCACCGACTGCCGAAAGGCTTTCTGCTCCTCGGTCCAAGCGAAATCCAAAGTGCGCTCCTTTTATTGTGCTCAGTCCAACGTTCAGCGTCAGGCTCCGAATAAACTGGCTCTTCTCGGTAGGCTAGTGAAACAGATTCTGTATGTGCCTGGCTCTAACCGGCACCGCTTCCCTCCATCTCCATCGTAAATGAACCCCGGCAGAGGCGGAGCTGGTACCCGCCAACCGTTCAGGGTTCAATCTTCATCGTCAATGAAGCGTACAAGGGCGAGGGTTTACCGCACGGCCTCCTGATGGACTCAAACCTGTTGAGGGTTTTAACCTGGATTAAGATGTCCTGTCTTTTTTGCCACAATTTTGGGAGGATGTCAAGTTATTCGTAATTAGCTATTTAACGCCCATGCAACAGTAGTTACAGGGGTTGGCGGGTTTCGTTTTGTGTGGGCGCGATCCTCAGTCTCGTTCCGGTCATCCGTGTTATGATTCAGTCGAAATTCCCGTGGGAGGTCATCGCCATGTCTCACGCTGCACCAATAACCCCGAAAGCCTTTGGTTTCTTTTTGAACGGCAAGTGGCTGAGGGAGGGCAACGCCGTCAACGTCCACTCCCCTTACGACCAATCGGTGGTCGCCACCATCTTCCAGGCTGGTCCGTCGCACGTTGAGGAAGCGATCGAATCGGCGGCGAAGGCTTTTGACGAGACCCGCAAAATGCCAGTCTACGAACGGCAGCGTATCCTTCATGCGGTTTCTGAAGCCATCCGCGGCTCGCGTGAAGACCTTGCCCGCACCGTTGCCCTCGAAGCGGGCAAGCCCATTAAGACCGCCCGCGTGGAGATTGACCGCGCCACGTTCACCTTCGCAGTGGCCGCCGAGGAAAGCGCCCGGATCTATGGCGAATGGCTGCCCCTGGATCTGCAAGCCTACAGCGCCGGGCGATGGGCGATTGTCCGCCGCTTCCCGCTGGGGCCGGTTGCCGCCATTACGCCGTTCAATTTCCCGGTGAACCTGGTGGCCCACAAGCTGGCTCCGGCGATGGCCGCGGGCTGCCCCGTGATTCTGAAGCCGGCCCCGCAGACGCCCATCTCCGCGCTGAAGCTGGCGGCGCTCATCCAAGACGCGGGATGGCCCGCCGGCGCGTTGAGCGTGATCCCGCTTGCCAACCAGGACGCTGAACCCTTGGTCGCCGACGACCGCATCAAAATGCTCACCTTTACCGGCAGTCCGCAGGTGGGTTGGGAGCTAAAGAAGAAGGCCGGAAAGAAGCGCGTGACGCTAGAGCTGGGCGGCAACGCCGCCGCCATCATCCATCACGATGCCCCGCTTGACTACGCCGCTGAGCGTTGCGTGGCGGGAGGCTTCTCCTACGCCGGCCAGAGCTGCAATTCCGTCCAGCGCATCCTGGTGCATCAGAGTGTCCACGAAAAATTCCTGAGCTTGTTGGTTCCGCGCGTCCAGAAACTGAAAACCGGCGACCCGCTGGACGAGTCCACGGACGTTGGCCCTTTGATTCGTGAAAGTGATGCTCAGCGGGCGCTGGAATGGATCGGCGAAGCAGTGGCCGCAGGAGCCCAATTGCTGTGCGGCGGGAAACGCCAGGGACCGCTGATGGAACCGACGGTGCTCACCGGCACCCGCCCGGACATGCGCGTGAACTGCCAGGAAATCTTCGCGCCGGCGGTGACGGTTGAGCCTTACAACGAGTTCGCAGATGCGATTCGCGCCGTCAATGATTCGCGCTTTGGACTGCAGGCCGGCCTCTTCACCCGCGACGCCAAGCTGATCTTCGACGCTTACGACAGCCTGGATGCCGGTACCATCGTGGCCGGTGATATTCCCACCTTTCGCATCGATCACATGCCTTACGGCGGCATGAAGGATTCCGGGCAGGGCCGTGAAGGCTTGCGCTACGCCATCGAAGACATGACGGAGCGGAAATTGCTGGTGATGAACCTGCAGTGATAAGAACAGTGACAAGTGACGAGTGACAAGTGACAAGAGGCGTTTCTGTAGCGGCGGTCTATGACCGCCGACGAGTCTGCGCGATAACTTCGACTTCCGTACTGCAGCGGCGGTCGGTACGTGCGCAGGCAGGCGCCGGCGAAGCCGCCCGAGGCAGGATCGGCGGTCATAGACCGCAGTGGGATCGGCGGTCCCTTCCAGGGTAGACTCCGACCGCCGCTACAGGAGCAGCACGATCGCATGGGCCCGTTCGTGAGAATGCAGGTGCGCGATGCCGATCGCGGCCATTGAAATGAGCCGTACCGCCAAGCCGCAACGCCGGCGACCCCGGCTCAACTACGAGCAGCGTCTACTGGGGCTGGCGTTGCTTGCCGGCCTGCCCGCGATTTTTGTGGCGCTGTTGCTGCTTTGGCGGGGCCATTACTCCTCCAACATCCAATGGACGGTCAGCTTTGTGGTGGTGGCCTGCTGGCTGGGCTTTGCCTCCGTCATGCGCAACCGCGTGGTCACACCGCTCCAGACACTTTCCAACCTCCTGGCGGCGCTGCGGGAAGGCGATTTCTCCCTGCGGTTGCGCGTGGGCCGCGCCGATGACCCTCTGACCGATGTCATGCGCGAGGCCAACGCCTTGGTCTCCATCATGCGGGCGCAGCGCCTGGACGCGCTCGATGCCACCACCCTGCTGCGCAAGGTGATGGAGGAAATCGATGTGGCCATTTTCACTTTCGATGGCGATGAACGCCTGCGCCTGATGAATCGCGCCGCGGAGCGGTTGCTGGGCGTGGCTTCGGAAAGGACGCTGGGACTGGGAGCGAACGATCTGGGGTTGGCTGAGTTCTTGCGCGGTGAGCCACATCGCGTCCAGCAAGGCCTGCCCACGTCTTTTCCCGGCGCACCGGCCGGCAACGTCCGCTGGGGAATCAGCCGCACCAGCTTCCGGCAGAGCGGCCTGCCCATGCAAATGCTGGTGGTGACGGACCTGAGCCGGGCGCTGCGCGAGGAAGAGCTTCAGGCGTGGCAGAAGCTGGTGCGGGTGCTCGGCCACGAGATCAACAATTCGCTTGCCCCCATCAAGTCGATCGCCGGCAGCCTGGAGTTCCTCATTCGCCGCGAACCCCGTCCGGCCGACTGGCAGCAGGACGTGGAGCGTAGCCTGCGCGTCATCAGCTCCCGTGCCGAGGCTTTGGGCCGCTTCACCGGCGCTTATGCCAGTCTTGCCAAATTGCCTAAGCCGAAGATGGGGGCGGTGGAGGTGGGCGCCTGGGTGCGCCGGGTGGTGGCGCTTGAAACCCGCTGGGCCGTTCAGATCACGCCCGGCCCGGCCCTCACCATCCGCGCCGATGGCGATCAATTGGACCAGGTGCTCATCAACCTGGTGCGGAACGCTGCCGATGCCTCACTGGAAACCGGCGGGAAGGCGGCGGCGCGATGGAGGAAGAGCGGCAATGTCCTGGAAGTGGTGGTGGAAGACGAAGGCCCTGGAATCTCCAATCCTTCGAACCTCTTCGTGCCTTTCTTCACCACTAAGCCCAGCGGCACCGGGATCGGTCTGGTTCTGAGCCGCCAGATTGCGGAAGCGCACGGTGGATCGCTCACGTTGGAAAATCGCACGGACGGCCCAGGCTGCCGGGCCACGCTGACGCTGCCGCTGTGACCGGCCTTGCCGGGAGCAAAGCTCCCGAAACGGTGATTTTTGGCTTTGCTTCCGCGCAAAGCCAAAAGCCATCGT
>JBOGKI010000108.1:0-10851 GCA_050745605.1 Terriglobia bacterium
CAAAACAGGTCGCTCTAACCCCTAGGCCATTGAAATAAAGACTGTTAGATCGCACCTAAAATCTTCCTGAAACGTCCCGTCCGGCTCGGTCCGCAGCAGGGCTGATGCCGCAAGCCGAGCCGGCGGACGGTATCAATTACTCCCAACGTTGGCGGTAGCTGCGTCCACCACTGTGACGTTCGCACCCACGTCCCGGCTTGTGGACATTTGCCAGGTCATGCTTCCGTCCTGCACCTCCCCTCCTGGAACGGTGGGCCACGCCGGCTCGGAGCTGCCCGTGGCGCCGGCATTCAAAGCCATCTCGTAGTTGCCATTCGAGTCTTTGATGGTATCGTACTCGCTTTGCAATGTCCGCGCCGTCCACCCAGGGTACAGATTCATCGCGGCGGCATGTCCACAACTGGATGACGTGAGCTGGTAATTGCCGCCACTGTAATTGACAAAGCCCACGGCGCTGTAAGTTTGGGGCCAGGTATTGCAAACGAAGGTTGGCGGGGCCACCGTGGCAGTATTCACTGAGGGGGGAGCCGTGCCGCGGCAATTCGCCAGCGATGTGATTGTTGCGGCCTGTGTAATGCCATAGGTTCCACAATAGGCCTCCCTGCCGCTCGAGCTGCCCGCGTAGGCCCTGTACTGCGTTTCCGGACCGTCATCGGGTGGGGGAGGGGTGATGGTAATCATATTGGTCTGGGTGGCAGCGCCCGTGCGGATTGTTCCAGACGCCCCGTTCGCGATCAGAATCCAACCCATGCAAATTGGAATGGGAGGATAGAGTTGCAGGGGAGAGTTGCATTTGGAAATTCCGGAGAGAGCCTCGATGGTCCATCCATCCAGGTTCGCGGGGATGTTGGCGGCCCAGGAGGGCTGGTTCAAGCCAGACTCGGTGTCGATGTACGCCAACTCCGTGCCTTGGTTTCCGTCGAGAATCGTAGTGCCGGAGTTGTACGACGAAAGAGCCAACCACGGCTTGGTGACCGGCTGCTCCAGGCTGGCAGTGGTTTCCCCAGTGGGCGTCACCAGGGTGGTTCGGACGTAGACAGTCGTATTCGCAGGGATGGAACCGCCCGTCGCGGAAGTGGTCAGGACCGGCGACATGGGTGGGGCTATGATGCAATTGGAGGTATAACCCGCCTGCTGCGCTCGCGGTACCCCCACGAACATGTTGTTCTCCACCTGGGCGCCCGGATCCACCACGTAGATAGCACTACAGGTGTCATCACCAAAGCCCCCGCTGGTCCACCCATAAGACGCCCCAGTCTGGGAGAGAATGTTGTTCGCAAAAATGTATCCGCTTCCCACAAAGCGTCCGGGCGTGTCCCAGTAGGCTGTGGCTTGCATGGAGCCGGTGAGGAAATCGTTGTGTTGCATGTCAACGTAGGTTGGACTTTTCGCGATAGGGTCAAGGGAGGAAACGATTGTGATGCCGAAGTAGCGGTCGATGACTTTTTTCCCATTCGTCAGTATCACGCCCCACTTCGTGTTGATGTCGCTAAAGACATTGTCGTGAACTGAAACCCTTGCCATTCCGTGGGTTGGCGCTCCGTTTCCATAGCCGGGAGTGTTAACACCAAGTCCGATGGCGGCGTTGGCATGGCGGATGAGGTTGTAGCGGAACGTGATGTCGTTTGCCATCAAGTACGAATCAAGCCCGGTCTGGCTCATGGGGCCGATGGCAAGGGCATCCCCATTCTGCGAGTATCCCGCCCAAACGTAGTCCATCACGTTCCCCTGGACCAGCGCACGTTCAATTTCCTTGAATTCGATGTCGTTCTTAACGATCAAAGGAAATCCGTTGTAGTTCGAGGCGCCGGGATAATAGGCGGTATTCCGGTACATATGGTTCCGGGTGATGGTCACGTCGGCCGTGATCACTCCGCCTGTGATCGAGGGATGCGCGCCTCCTGACAAAATCTGTTCGGCGCCGCCTTCCAGATGGTTGTTATCGATGAGAATGGGGCCGGGGGTGTTATAGAAAAGGACGGTCTGCTGATCGATACTATCGTTGACAACCGTGAGCCAACTATTGAGGACAGCGATGTAAGTTCCTTCGGCATCAACGTCCCGATGGATGTTGGTGGTCCCGTTCGGCCCATGGATGTAGCATCGGTCAATCGTAATGTTATTCGGCAGGTCGCGGACTTGGGTCTCACCGTTGCCGATTTGGACCAGACCAGGATCTGCCGTGGTACCAGCGGTACCTGTTATGTTCAAGCCCATCAGCCAGTAGTGATTCGGACCCTGACCACTTCCCGGTGTTACCGGTGCCGTGGCTACAACGGCGCTCGAGATGGCTTCGGCCTGAAGCGTGGCAAAGAGACTTGCATCAGACGGTAAAGCTCGCTGCCCGGGTTGATCGTAAGGAGGCATCTTCGAGTCTGAAACATCAGAGCGGATGATGATCCATTTGCCTGCACAGGAACCAGCTTGGTAGCGCAGCGTGACGTCATTGGTCGCATCCTGGCTGAACTTCGCTCCCGACTGCAGAGCAATAATGGCCCCTCCGGTACCGCAGGTTGGGGAATCAATCGCATTCTGAAGGGCCACGGCGCCCTGCTGAGACGTAATTTGCGTGATCGCGAATCCGCACGCGTCGCTTCCTGTTTCGCCTTGGGTGTAGGGACAGGGATCAGGAAAGGGTGGTTGGGAGGTGAAAGTCAGGGGCAACTCTGCCGGGCCGTCGCACAACGTGGTTGAAGACGGTCTGCAAACCTGCGCTTGTGCCGTGTTCTGGAAGGCGGCGAGGATGAACGCCAAAACGATGAGCATGCCGTATTTTAATTTCATTACACATCACCTTTTTCGTGGCCATGGCCTCCCCTCCGCCTGCCCGTGCCAAGCTGACGGGCCAGAAGCGGTTTTAGATGAGCTTCCCGAAATGGCTGTTGCTGAAACCGGCGCTATTAGTTGGGCCGATGCACAGATTGAGCCTTGGGTGGAAACACACATGTGCATGGAAATGCCCGAACCTATCGCAGTTGAGCAAAATCCAGCACCATGCTGGTCCGTCTATTTTTCAAGAACGGAATGATATTCGAGCAGCCGAACCCGCACGTTTCCCCGGCTGTCGACCCCTAGGTTGGCTATGCTGAAGAGTCTCAATTTTATACAAGCTCCAACGTTTGTCAACTGATCTTTTGTTTGGCAGCTCACTATTTTTGGATGGATGTGGCGGGAGGGACTAAAACACGAGGGAATTCGATCACCTTTGCAAGAACGGCGCAAAAGCTGCTACCGGAGTATTTCTTCCAGCCGCGCGGCCTGGTCGGTCTTTTCGTCGCGGTATTTGATAATGACGGGAGTGTAGAGGGAAAGTCCAAGCTCGTGGCCGCGGCCGCGCGTGATGGCGCGCGATCCTGGAACCACCACGGCGCCCGGAGGGATCATCAGTGGCCGGGCTTCAGCGCCGGTTTCTTCACGACGATAAACCGTGTCGCGCACTAAATCGTAAACCGGCGTTGAGCCAGTGATGATGGCGCCAGCCGCCAGGACTGCGCCCGTGCCCACAATGGTTCCTTCATAGACGCCGCAATTGCCGCCCACCAGCACGTCGTCCTCGATAATCACGGGCAGTGCCCCCACCGGCTCGAGCACCCCGCCAATTTGCGCTGCGGCGGACAGGTGGACGCGCTTCCCCACCTGCGCGCAGGAGCCCACCAGCGCGTGGGAATCAATCATGGTCCCGTCACCCACGTAGGCTCCGGTGTTGACGTACATGGGCGGCATGCAGGTGACGTTCGCGCCAATGTAGCACCCGTCGCGGATGGAAGAGCCTCCGGGCACGATGCGCACTTTGCGATTGGGTGGAATCTGCCTCAGGGGAAAAGTGTCCTTATCGGCAAAGTACAGCCCGCCGCCGGCAACGTCTACCAGCTTACCGATGCGAAAGCCCAGCAGAATGCCTTTCTTCACCCAGGCATTCACTTTCCAGCCGGTGGGAGAGGCCGGGTCCGGCTGGGCGGATCGGATGCTGCCTTCGTTCAAGCCATTTTTCAGCTCGGCAAAGGCTTGGTAATAGTCTTCACCATATTCTTTCGCCTGGCGTGAGAAGAGTTCTTCAATTCGGGTTTGGAGGTCCATGCGTTAAAGGCAGTGATCAGTGAAACGAGACGAGTGACGAGCAAGCATGTGTTCATTGGTTCTCATAGGGTGCACGAACTTGACATCGGCGCCGGGAATCAAGAAACTGTGACTCGCCGGACCGAAGGTCATCATAACCGAAAGGGCGAGGAGCGGCAAAGAAGCTACGCTTTTTCCGAGACTTTGCTCGGAAACAATTGCTGGAGCAAAGCGCCCTTGGAGTGCGGCGGCTCGCCGCTGCGTTGGAGGAGCGCCGCTTGCTGCGCCCCACGAAGACGTGAAAGCAAGGTTCCGCGCGACAAAGCGGGAGCAAGCTCCCACACTCCAAAGCTGCTGAGGAGAGAGGGTGTCCCGCACAGCGGAGCGGGACCGGTGACGGGCGATTCACCATGATTCCACACCTGCGCCAGAAGTTTAATGCTGAGTTCACGCCGGAGAAATATCGTCATTTCGTGAAGAGGCTGGAAGAGCTTTGCGGCACCGCCATTCAGTTCCGCAACAGCGAGACGCCGTGCTTTTTTCCCCAGCCGCTGCTTAGCCGCTGCGTGGAATGCGGCAACGAGCTGCTGCAGCAACTCTTCGTGGGAAACCCGGATTATCAGACGGCCTCATTGGGGTGCGTGCCCTCTGAGTTCAATGTTCCCGGTGAAACTTCCCACCCGCTCTTTGTACAAGCGGATTTTGGCCTGGCGCGCGATGACGCCGGAGAATTGCAACCGCGGTTGGTTGAGATTCAGGGCTTTCCCTCTCTCTATGCTTATCAGGAAACGCTGGCCCGCACTTACATTGAATCCTACGGGCTGGATCCGCGGTTGAAGTTTCTGCTGAGCAGCCTCGACCTTGAGGCCTATCGCAGCCTGCTTCGCCGGGCAATTCTGGGCAGCCATGACCCGCAAAACGTGGTCTTGCTTGAGGTCAATCCACTTGAACAGAAGACGCTGCCGGACTTCTTGCTCACTGAGCGGATCTATGGCATTCGGACGGTGAATCTGCTGGAAATCGACAAGAAGGGCCGGACGCTCTTCTATCGCCATCAGGGGAAGCTGATTCCCATTCGACGCATCTATAATCGCGTCATTGCCGACGAGCTGGTGCGCAAGAAAATTCACCCACCTTTCGATTTTCGAGAGGAGCTCGACGTGGAATGGGCGGGACATCCCAACTGGTTTTTCCGGCTTAGCAAGTTTTCCATTCCGCACCTCAGGCATCCTTGCGTGCCGCGCACCTGGTTTCTGCATCAACTTCCCGAATTGCCTTCGGACCCTGAAAATTATGTCCTCAAGCCGCTGTTTTCCTTCTCCGGAATTGGCGTCATCGTGGGACCATCGCGCCAGGACCTGGAAGCCATTCCAGCAACCTTCCGCTCCCAATATATTCTTCAGGAACGTGTCCACTTCGAACCGGTGATTGAGACGCCCTTCGGTCCGACCATGGCCGAACTTCGCATTATGTACATCTGGTTGGATTCGCCCGTAGCTGGGCCGATCCTGGTCCGAACCGGCCGCGGCAAAATGATGGGCGTGGATCACAATCGCAAACTGGAATGGGTGGGCGCGTCGGCCGGTCTGTATCTGGAAGAGTAGGGATTGGTTTTTGCTTCGCAGCCACAGGAGCGCAACTCTGCTGCCAGTGATTCCAGCATTTATCATTTGAAGTCCTCCGCCTCCTCATTGGGACCCCAGACGAAGGACGGGCCTTGCGTTGGGGTCCAGCGTCGATTCGCGGACCGTAAGTTCACAATGGGCATTTTAAGTACCTGAAGTGCCGGGAGCAAAGCCAAATGTGTTAATAAGCCGTTTGTATTTAATACCTTGCCTGACTTCGCGTGCAAAATAACCACAACTTACTGATAATAAGGCAGTTGTTTACATCTCAGTGGCTTTGCTTCTTGGGTTTGGATTGATTTTTCCTGTCATTTATGTTTATTATCAGCAACTTATGGGTTTGCCTAAACAATCCTTTTTGGATTTGTGATTTCCAGCCATCCGGGTAGAGTTTCGTACCCGGAAAACTCTGCGGCCTTGCGTTGATGCTTGACCCGTATTCGCGCCAATTTCGGTAATGGGCCGGAAGGGCAGGGCATGACTCAGCCGGGTTCGTGCTTCTTAAGGATATAGCTCCTAGCGTGACGGGCCGCAAGGCGGGCGTGAGCGTGGGTGGCTTGCGCAGCGGCATGGAAGGCTCACCTCCTCGATCCAAGCCTAGCACAGGCGAATGAGACGGGTGAGACGCGTGAGACGAATGAGAAAAAAAACTTTAGACGGTGATTTTCAGGGGGTCAAATGCCGAGCCGGGGAGATGCCGGCCTCACCTGTCGGGCGCCGGGCACGGCAGAATGATGAGCGTGGATCACAACCGCAATTGGGACTGGGTAGGCGCGTCGGCAGGGTTATACTTCGGAACAGGCGCTGGCGCTTCTTCGTTGCGAGACTCAGGGCAGGTCCGTAGGGCGGAAAGGATAAGTGGTACATGATGAATATACGTTTTCATCCGCACGCCTTGGAACGGTTGGCAGAAAGGGGAGCTACGGAAGAAGAGGCCAGAGCCGCTGTTCGGGATGGTGAAAGGTTTCCCGCCAAATTCGGGAGAACGGGATTCCGGCGCAATTTCGTGTTCGGCGGCGAATGGCGCGGGCGCCGGTTCGCGACCAAGCAGGTGGAAGCCTATGCGGTTCCAGAGAATGGCTGGCTGGTGATCACAGTTGTTGTAAAATACTTTTGAAGGGTGGTGAATCTCGCCGTGAAGCTCACATACGACCCGCGTTATAACATCGGGTATCTCCGTTTCCATGAAAAGACGGCGCCCGTTGAGACCGTGCATTTGAGTGACGAGATGAACATCGACATCGCGCCGGACGGCACGATTTATGGCATTGAACTGCTCAATGCGAACGAACAGGCGCGTTCGGAAGATGAGGGAAACCTCATCGTGGTCAACGAGGCGCTGGGGGAGAGGCACGAAATTCCTTTGGGCAAACCAGGCAAGTAGGAGTCCTGCCAGAGACTCGCTCAGGCAGGCCGCATACTCTGGCCCTCGGCGGCATACTGGGGCAGGCCTGAAAGAAAGGATCGGCGCCAGCCCTCCAGCGTGCGTTGGACTGAGCGGGCGCGTCGGTTTGTATGTCGGTGCCCATCGGGTCCGCCGTCGGCGGCACGCTCTCGAAGCTTAACATCCCACCTCCATGGCGACGACATAGGAATCGATGTCGTCGCCACCCGCGCATTATATATATCTGGATGGATTCAGCCGTTGAGGGCGGGCCTCTGCAGAGTTTGTGCTCTTCAAACTCTGCGGTTCTTGAATCGGGGAATTGTCGAAAGACCGCAGAGTTTCTGCCGCAGCACGGGCGGGAACGACGTGGTGTTCCGACTATTCGTGCTAGACTACTTCCATGCAGGTAACCCTTGAAATCCCGGATGAATTGGCTGCCACTCTCGCAGCCCACGGTCAGGACCCCGCCCGCGCCGTCCTGGAGGCTATCGGCATCGAGGCCTACCGCGAGCGCCGCATCACTGGATATCAGCTTCGTACGCTTCTGGGAATCCCTTCACGGTACGAGTTCGACTGCTTCCTGAAGCAACATCAAGTCGAGAAGTACACGGCGGAAGACTTTGAGCATGACCTCGCCACCATCCGGCAAGCAGAGCAAACCCGAAAAGCCGAACGCCGCCCATGAGCGTCGTGGCCGACGCCGGTCCGCTCCATTACCTCGTCCTGATCGGAGCGGCGGACGTGTTAGAGCCTCTCTACGGTCGCGTGCTTGTGCCCCAGACCGTGGCCGATGAACTGCGGGAGACCAGTGCACCGCCACCTGTGCGGGGTTGGATTTCGCAGCCGCCGGCGTGGTGTGAAATCCGGGCGGACCCTCCCCCTGATCCCGCCTTCCAGTCTCTGGACCCCGGCGAACGCGCGGCCATCGCGCTCGCCCTGTCCCTTCATGCCGACCGCCTCCTCATCGATGAGTGGGACGGTCGCGCCGAGGCTGAGCGGCGACATTTGCTGGTGACGGGTACGCTGGGCGTCCTGGCTGAGGCCCACCAACGGCAACTGCTCGATTTTGAGACAGCCGTGGTGCGGATTCGGCAGACGAACTTCTACCTGTCGGCGGCCCTCGTCGACCGTGTGCGCCGGCAGATGTCCACCAGGGAAGCGTGATCGCGGGTGGCGTGGACATTGATTTGCATGTCTGCACCTGCCGAGCCCGTTGCCTGCGGCGCGCCCTGGAAAGCTTGGTATCCTACCTCCATGGCGACGACACAAGAACCGATGTCGTCGCCACCCGCGAGCCCGTTGCCTGCGGCGCGCCCTGGAAAGCTTAGTATCCTACCTCACATGGCGACGACATAAGAACCGGTGTCGTCGCCACCCGCGTGGAGATTGATTTGTATGTCTGCACCTGCCGAGCCCGCTGCCTGCGTGGCGCCCTAGAAAGCTTAGTATCCTACCTTCATGGCGACGACATAAGAACCGATGTCGTCGCCACCCGCGGACATTGATTTGTATGTCTGCGCCTGCCGAGCCCGCTGCCCTCGGCGCGCCCTGGAAAGCTTAGTATCCTAACCTCCATGGCGACGACATAAGAACCGATGTCGTCGCCACCCGCGAAAGCCGCAGACCTCAAAAGCGCAGGTCGGCGCTACGCTTGCACCCGGGCTGTGTGGCAGAACCGCTACGGGTTGTGTCGGGGGAATGAGAAAACACTCAGAATTTAACCGAAACTTAACCCAACCTTAATCCGCGGCGGGCTTGGGTTTGACTAATGTCGCAGTTTATGCAGGTTGACAAGCTCGTGATCGCAGGCAGCACGGTGGGAGAAGACGGAACAAGGGTTCTGAAGCTTTCAGGCCCCATGGTCATCACCAACCTCTTTGAATTCCAGGACGCGGTGCGGGCCGAAACTTCTCCCCTCCTCATCTTGGATTTGACAGAAGTTCCTTACATGGATTCGGCTGCCTTGGGATCCGTGGTCAGCGCCCACATTTCCTGCGTCAACGGCAAGCGCCGCCTGGCCCTGGCCGGTGTGACGGACCGCGTGGCAACGCTGATGAAAGTCACCAACGTGCACCGGGTGCTGCCCATGTATTCGACGGTCGCCGATGCGATTTCTGCTTATGGACCGCCCGCGCCGTAGCCCCTGCCAAGCATATTTTGAAAAGCCGCAGTCCGTAGCACAGGTCTGCCCTACCTGCCGTCACGCTGTCTTGCCTTCGCCGGCGCGGAAGCGCGATTTGCCCACGAGGTAAAGAACCACCCCCACCGCCAGCAGGATGCCCGTTAATCCTAGAACTTTTACCACGGCAAGCACTTTGTTGACTTCGTCCGGATCAGGAAAACAAGAAAGGCCAATGGTGATGAGAGTTGTGATGATGCCGATGGTGGCAAGCAGATAGGCTACGGGTTTGCCTCCGGGGAGGCGAATCACCTCCGGCCCGGCTGGAACATCCTGCAGCTTAATCAGGGAAGCGAACAGCGCGAGATAGGGCAGGAAGTAAGTGATGACGCCCATGCTCACCAGCACTTCATAGGCACCTTTGACGCTGGTCCCGGCCTGGCCGAGAAGCGCGAAGATGATGCCGCAGACGGCCTCCACCAGCAAGGCCACGTAGGGCGTCTTCCACCTGGGATGAAGCTTGCCGAAGGGCTTGGGAAGATAGCGGTCAAGTCCCACGACAAAGGGCAGGCGGGCGGTTGCCGTGAGCCACGCGCCCACTGCGCCGAGATTGCTCAGCGTGATCAGCAGCGCCACCAGACCGATGATCCAGCCGATGCCGAGGCGGCTCGAAATCTGGGAGATGGCCTGCATGATCCCTTCCAATCCCGTCACCTGCGACTTTGGCAATGCCCACAAGACGGCGACGGTACCGAGGATATACCCGACGGTAATCAGGACGCTCCCAACGAGGAGAGCCCGGGGTACGTTGCGACGGGGATTTTTGATCTCTTCGCCCATGAACGAAGCGGATTCGCAACCGCCCAGCGCAAAGACGATGGTGGACCAGAAGATGACATCCTTGAGGTGAGTGGAGGGAATCAGATTCGGGCCGGAAAAATGGCTGGCCGAGCCAAACTTGTACCAGACGATGCCGCCCATGCCGATCAGGATGGCAATGGGCACCCACGTGCCGATGGCTCCGAGATTGTGCAGCCACTTGCCCACACCCAGGCCGACAATATTGAGGAAGGTGGGAAGCAGCAGGCCCGCCACCGCGAAGATGATGAAATAAAGACGGCTGTTGGCGAGGTGGGTCCAGCGGCTGCCGGAAATGTAAAGGGCGTTGGCGGCGGTGAAGTAAAGGACGCCTGGATAATAGGGCAAGTTGCTCGCCCAATAAGTCCATCCGGTCATGAAGCCGGTGAAATCGCCAAAGGCGCGCTTCGACCAGGAATAGAGGCCGCCTTCTTCCGGGAAACGCGAGGAAAGCTCGAGAACGGAAAGCGCCAGCGGAACGAAAAATCCGGCCCAGGCGAACAGCCAGATAAGAATGGCGCCGGGTCCGGCGGTGGCGGCGGTGGCAATCCAGCGCAGGCTGATGCCCGTGACCACGTAAAACAGCACGAGGTCCCGGAAACCCATGGCCCGCACGAGGCGCGGAGTGGATGGAGCTGGTGCTTCGTCGGTTTCAGATCTCGTAAGATCGACCTCGGCGGCTCGGCCGGAGTGGTGATGGCTGGCTGAAGGACACCTTGGTAATGCGCGGTGGAGGGCTATGGAGTCTCAGTGACGACCGCTTCTGTAGCGGCGGTCGGAGTCTACCCTGGAAGGGACCGCAGGTC
>JBOGKI010000109.1:0-10840 GCA_050745605.1 Terriglobia bacterium
AGTCTGGGCCTCGCCGGTGGTATTCGGCGGCATGGTGTTCTTCGGCTCGGCGGATGGGCGCTTTTACGCGGTCGATCTCGACACCGGAAACCGGCGCTGGACTTACGAGCCGGAGTCTCGCATCTACTCCACCGCTTATGTCACCGCGAGCCGCCTTTACTTCGGTTGTAGCAATGGCAGGGTCTACTGCCTCGATACGAGTTCCGGCCAGGTTATCTGGACGGCATCCACCGGTAACGGCATTGACTCCTCTCCGGCGTTGGCGGACGATACGGTCCTCATCGGCTCGGAGGATTTTTCGCTCTACGCCTTCGACTTCGGCGCCGGAAAAATCCGCTGGAAGTATGCGACCGGCCTGGGCATCGCCTCCTCGCCGGCTGTGACGGGGAACACGGTCTTTGCCGGCAGCAAGGATGGCTGTCTGTACGCTGTGGATATACCGAGCGGGCGTCTGAAATGGAAGACGCGGCTGAGCGAGGTCATCACCGCATCTCCCGTGGTGGCGGGACCTGTGGTGTGCATTCAGTGTTTTGACGGCGGAATCTACGCCCTCAATGTCAAGACCGGTCAAAAGATCTGGAAAGCGGGACTGGGTTCCTCGGTCCAGTCATGCCCGGTGCTGGCGGGGAGCGTCCTCTACATGGCCGATAGCCAAGGGATGATCGATGCGTTGGGGTAGAGAGTTTGGAAGGCCGGGAGGCTTGCTAGTTATCGCCGCGCTGTTTCTTCTTGCCTTTCAAGTTGCGGCCGCCGCCACCCCGCCCACCGCGCCCTTCGTTTACGAAAAGCAGTACGCGATGGGTACGGTCTACGAGATTGTGGCTTATTCGCCATGCCTGGATCGGGCATCCCGTGCGATTGACGCGGCCTTCCGCGAAATTGTGACGCTTGATCACGTCATGAGCAATTATGATCCGCAGAGTGATCTGAGCCGCCTGGACCGCACCGCTCGTTTCCAGGTGGTCCGCGTGCCTCCCGACCTGTTCCGCGTCATCAAAGCGTCGCTGGTTTATGCGCGGCTCTCCGGCGGCAAGTATGATGTCACCATTGCGCCGCTGGTGGATGCGTGGAAGTCGGCGATGCAAGACGGAAAGCCTCCTTCCGCCGCCGCGATTGACCGGCTGCGGGCTTGTGTCGGTTACCAGAAGGTCGAATTGATCCCGCCGGACTCGATCGAGTTGCATTCGCCGTGCATGAGCATTGATCTGGGGTCGATCGGAAAAGGTTACGCCGTGGACCGCGCCGTGGAAATCCTCCGGTCCTATGGGATTCGGAATGCGTTGATCAACGCCGGCGGAAGCACGCTCTACGGCATGGGTGCGCCGCCCGGAAAAGTTGGCTGGAGCATTCGCCTTCTCGATCCCTCCGGACACGTCGAGCCGGAAGTAACGCTCCACGACGACAGCGTTTCCACTTCCGGGCAGGAGAAGACAAGCATGATTCAGGGTGGAAAATTTGGCCATATTATTGACCCCGCCACCGCCAAGCCCTTGCGCAGTGATTTCGCGGTGAGCGTCGTGACGAAGACCGCGACAGCCACCGACGGCCTTTCCACCATGCTGTTCTTGTTGGGACCGAAGGCCGGATCACCGATCGTCCGGGCGATTCCCGATACGGCTGCGCTTTGGGTTTCTCCGAGTGGCGAGACACGCATGATCTCAACCGGACCTGAGATTGCGACCCATCGTTTGCAAAGGGCAAGTCGACAGAAATGATTCGCGCCGATCGGGCCCAAGTTCTGTTATGTGTGGTGCCGCCTGATGGCTGAATGCTGGCGGCCTGCAGAAAACGCATCAACCCTATGTGGATTCAAAGAGTGGCTTTACTGATCTTCGTATGGCTTTTCTCGCAGCCCGGATGGAGCCGTGTGTTCATCGGCTGGACCGAGCAGCAGATTCCTCCGGCCCAGACGCTGGGCGTGCGTGACCTGGCGATTTCATGGGGCGGTGGCCACTCGCCCTTGCTCGCAGCCGCGAAAAAGCAGGGTTACAACGTCTATGTCGAGGTGACGCCGGAACAGGCGAAGGCTGCGGCGGACGCGAGCGTGGCCCGTGGCTTGGCAGGAATCATCGTCAAGGCCCCGGGAACTGAGCCCAGCCCCAATGCGGCAAGCGGCATGGCCAACACCGGCAGCATCGACGGTTTCATCAAGAGACTGCGGGCAGCTTATCCCGGCCTTTCCGTGCGGCTGCTCCAGCCGGGCGGAAAGCAGCCGGCGATGAGGGGCACGATGGTGGTGGACCGCAACGGCGTGCTCGAAGTTTCAAGCCCCACTCAACAACCCTGGATTGATTCGAATGTCGCACTCATCCGCTTTGAGCGGACTTACCATCCGCGCGAAACGCCAATCGTTGATTTCGAGTGGACCCTCGCCGATTCCGTGGAGAAGCAGTATGGCCCTCCTCGGGAGGATTACGAGCTCGCGGTTGCCGAGGCGGGTGCGTTTCACGCTGATCTGATTCTGCCTCTTCACCAACATTTTCAGAATGAATTGGCGCAAGGGAATCCGGAGGGATTGGAGGCTTGGAGCGAAATCAGACGCACCGTTGAGTTTTACGCGCAGGGAGACGAAAAGCAGAAGATGACGCTGATCAGTAACGTTGGCGTGATCACGGGCGATTACGATTCATCTTACGAAGCGATGAACCTGATGGCGCGCCACAACATTCCCTTCCGCCTCGTGAAACCCCGGGACTTGGAGTCAAACCAACTGGACGGCATGGCTTTGATCGCGATCTTCAGCCCGCTGAACCTTGCGGCGGCGCAAGCCGTGGAGCGCTTTGCGGCGAAGGGCGGGACGGCGGTGCTGGTGGGTCAGCAAGGGAACTTCCCCTGGCATTCAGGGCAACCCGTCCACAAGAATAGCGAGGCCGCAGTCTACAAAGTGGAAACAGGGAAAGTGGTGGAGATTGCGGCCCCCATCGTGAACCCCGAGCCTTTTGCCAAAGACGTCTGGGGGCTCCTGCCAGATGCGGAGCGGGAGCTGAGCCTTTGGAACGCGCTGACCACGCTGGCCGCGGCCTATGGGGAGACGGGCGGCTCCGGCGTTCTGGTCAGTTTGGTGAACTATTCCGGCCAAGCGATTCGCGTGCAGGCGCGCGTCCAGGGAAGCTTTTCCCAAGCTCAATACGAGACGCCGGAACAGGGCTGCTGCGTCTCGCTAAAAACGGTCGAGCAGAACGGGTTCACCGAGTTCATCGTGCCATCGCTCCACGTGGGAGGAAGAGTTCATTTGAGCGGAGCGAAATCCCGATGAAGCCGGGGGGCTAATTCTAGCCGTGTTTAGGGCTGATTATAGTTGGGATAGGAAGAAGCGTTGGGATCATAGTCCTGGCCATACAAGTTCTTATGTTTGCTCAGGAGATCGCCGGATTCGGGCAAGCGCAGGTCTCCCCATGAAGAGGTCGAAGCAGAAATGAGTACCTCGCGCGAAAGGGCTCTCAGCGTATTGGGCAGGCAATGCTCATCCCAGACATTCAGCCGGTACCGGCCGGGCGGGACGCCGCTGATGACGATCTGACCGCCGCCATTGGAGATCGCGTAATAGCGCGTCTTCATGACGATGACGACCGCACTCATCTCAGGGTGGATATTGCAGAAAATATAGCAGATGCCAGGCTCGCTAAATCGGACTTTGCGGGTCGATCCTGCCTCGTAGAGACCCAGATCAAAGCGTTTGCCGTTAAAGAGCGAAAAAACGTTGTGGAAGAAGGGATCGTAATTCGGGAACTCGACGGTAGAGCCCGCTGGAATCACCAGGAGGTGCGGCGTGAATCGCTTGTTCTTCTGAACCAGCCGGAAGTGGCCCGGAAGCGGCGCGTCAGGAATGTTCAACGAAGCCGTTGTTTCCTTAACCGGAGTCAGCCAGACCACAGCGTTCGAGTTGGTCGTTGTCCGGCTCTTTTTCTTCAGCGGGACCAGCATGACGTGGCCCCGCGCCGTTACGCCCTGGGCAGGCAGAATGCCGGGCAAGACGGTTAGCCCAACCAGCAACATCCAACAGCAGCGTCGCGGCCGCAGGTGAATCATAGCTTCCAGACTCCAGGCTCTACTGAGGATTACCAACTATAGTGACGCCGCACCAGCGAGGTTAATCCGGTGGCTCAGAAAAAAGCCGCCGCGCTCAGGCTCAGTTGGTTTGCCCAGAACAACCCGGGCTGAGTTTCCGCCGTTCGCAAGCGCAGGTACTCGACGGAGAGCATGAGGTTCGACCGCAGATGGTAAATACTGTTGAACAGCACACTCTGATTTCTTCCAACCAGAGCGTTCTGGTATACCACTCCTTGAGCATCATACCCCAGGTGGGGCGGGGTTGAGAAATCCTGGCCGAAAACCCCATTAAACTCGAGCTTCTCGAGCGGCATGAATTTCAGTTGCGACCAACCGCCGGTGGAATTAAGTCCATAGACCGACGATTCATAATTGTCAAGCGGTCCCGTATACGCAACGCTCCGTCCTTCGGCGGCGCCCAGGCCGCCGATCGCACGGCCGCGATAAAACTCGCCAGTCAGTGCAAACCGATGGGTCAGTGGAATGCTCCAGTCCGCTGTTCCCGCCCAGGAATCAACGAGGCGGTTGAAGCCCCAGTTCTGCCGCGCGTAATATCCACCTATTCCCAACGAAAACGGATTGTCTTGCGACGCGCTCGCCCAGGCGACTCTTGCCGCATAGGCGGGTTGTCCGGCGCGCTCTCCAGCCTGAGCGGTGCGATAGGACGGATTTTGAGGCAACTCTCCGGTTAACGGATCCAAGATGCCTCCCTGAAGGGTCATCTTCGACCCGTCCGCCAACGAGATGCGGTGCTCGACGAAAATCTGGGGCGTCCACACCCAGAGGTTCCCGGAAGCCGACAGCGCGGGATAAGCAAGGGTGGCGAGGGAAGTCGGCGAAAGTGGAGAGAAAAAGGGAGCATATTGGCCGGCCACGATCGACGTATTTTGCCAATCCAGATGGAGGCCGGCGGTGCGAAGGCGAAAGATGCCGGTGGCAACTCCATTCGGAGTATTCGGGAAACCACCGAAAAAGTCCGCTCGAAGATCCGCCCGGGTGGCGGCCCCGGCGATGTCCGGGCCGAAAACGTCAAGTCCCACTTCGGACTGCCTCAGCGTCGCGCCGAAACCACCGATCGATTGCGACGGGTCGCGCGGCAGGGCGAGAGTCGGCAGATCAAAGTTGTCCGTAGCTCCGCGCGTGGAGAAAGCATTGAACAGCGCGATGCCCGATAACCGCACCCGGTACTTCGACCCGCTCTCGACTTTAGTCTGGTACTGGTCATCCACCTTCTGGTTGAGCAACTGCTGCCCTTCCTCGACCTTCGAGACCCGGTCCTCAAGCTTCTGTCCGGGGCTCGCCGCTGCTTCCGCGGCCGGTGGATTGGCCTGAGTCTTGGCTTGGACCGAACCGAGGGTTGCGGCCAAGTCACTCTTAATGCTCTGCAGTTCTTCCCGGGTCTGGCCCAGTTCCTGCCGGAGCTCCGTGGCCTCGGCGTGCGCGTCCTTCATCTCAGCGCGCATCTCGCGCAGTTCTGAACTCAATTCTTGGACCTGCTTCTGGAGATCGCCGAGGTTTGCGGCCGGGCTGGTCCCACTCGCTGGCGAGACCGCGGGAGGCGCCTGCGGAAAGGCGGTTAGCGCCGTCAGAAGAAGAGCCGCCGTCACGCCCCTCATGATTCTCCAAGCGGCAATCAAATCGGATCGCTTCATAAAACCTCCTCGATGTCCCGAGAATTCACGGCTCCTTGAGCAGAGCAAGGCTTCCAAACCACTTCCACAGCAGGGCGCAGAAGCGGTTCGGGAAGAAGTTCCGGCCCCACAACCTCGCTGTAGCGGCGGTCTATGACCGCCGGTCTGGACGGCGCTCACAGCGCGCCGCTACAACGTGAAGTAACAAAGCTTATCGCGTTCGCATTGGTTGGTACCCGCTCCAACGCGCGAGCAGCCCGCGCAGCCAGCCTGTCCGCACAGGGTGAATCTTAGCCTGAACCAAGCCGAAGGCCGCTTTGTGACAATAATTTTACAAATTCCAAACGCTCGCATGACACCCAGTTCGAGAGCCGGGCACAGAATCTTCAATTTAAGGACGCAGGACCGATGACGCTGAACTTTGGGTTGAAATTGGACTGCTGGGAAGCGTCACGCGCCCGCTCCACGCTCACCGCAAACGGAGAAGAAGAATGATGTTCAAACAACGATTGCCTGTGGAACTTGTTCCCATCACCCGCCAGGGCTGGCGCCAACCAGCACCCAGCCCCGATGTGCCAGTTGTTGGTGCTCGGCTCGTTTGACAAAGATGGGCGCCCGCGTGGCACCGGGCCGGTTGGAACCGCATTCAAAAGCGGCGCCCCCCGGGGGAACGCGGTGGCACTCGATCCCTGTGGCGTTCCCCGCAGCGCGGACGAAGACCCGTCACGGAGGGAGTATACTCTGGGTATCCGGCGCCGCTTGCCGGTTTGGTCCGTTGCATCCGCGCCGTGAACTGAGGTCTGTTTATGCATAAGGTTTTGCTTATCGAGGATGACAAGCGGGTTCACAAGATTCTGAAACTGCTGTTTGAGTCGTCGGGATTCCTATTGGAAGTCGCGCCGGACGGTCCCACAGGAGTCAGAGCTTTTCGAAGCGCCAAGCCTGACGTTGTGATCCTGGACCTGACCCTTCCCAAGATGTCGGGACGGGACGTGTTTCGTGAAATCAGGAAGGACGCGCCCTCGCAGCCCGTCATTGTGCTGAGTGCGGCTTCCGAGGAAGTGGACAAGGTTTTGCTCCTGGAGCTCGGGGCCGACGATTACGTGACCAAGCCTTTCAGCCCTAAAGAACTGCTGGCCCGCGTCCGGGCTGTGACCCGCCGGTCAGAAAAAACCCTGCCAGCCGAAAACTACAGCTTCAGTGATGTTATGGTGGACTTTGCCAAGATGGAAGTAACCCGGGAGGGTAAGACGGTGACGCTCACCCCACACGAATTCAAAACACTGAAGTATTTCACGGAGAACCCGGAGCGCGTCATATCACGGGAAGAACTTCTGAACCGCGTCTGGGGCTACGAGTGCTACCCTTCCACGCGTACCGTAGACAACCACATTCTCCGGCTCCGTCAAAAGCTCGAAAAGGACTCTGTCCATCCGCTGCATTTCCGCACCATCCACGGGGCGGGATATAAATTCGTTCCGTTTGTGAAGCCGGAGGATGGGGATTGAAACCGATAGGCTCGAATCTAGATTGCGCCGGATCTTCAACCGGCCTGCTCCCACGATGAATGCCGGCGCCCACGCCCGCCCCTGGTACAACCGCATGGTCCGCAGAGGGCGCTTGCGAACCAAGTTCCTTCTTTCCTTGCTCCTACTCATTGCTTCTTTGACCTGCGCCACGCTGCTGGTGGTCCGGCATCGGGTGGAAGTTCAGGTCAGGGGACAAATTCGTGAGGCGCTCCAAAGTTCGGTGGTCACTTTTCAGCATTTTCAGCTTCAGCGCGAGGCCGCTCTGGAGCGCTCGGCGGCGTTGCTCGCCGAACTGCCCACCCTGAAGGCCATGATGCCGTCGGAGAGCGAAACCACCATCCAGGATGCCACGACGGACCTGTGGCAGAAAAGCGGCAGCGACCTCGTTGTCCTCGTCGGCCGCAGTGGGGAGCTGATGGCGCTGCACACCGCCACGCCCGACTTTACCCCCGTCGAGGTCCGGGCATTGCTCCAGCGATCGCTCGCCATCGGCAGGCCGCGTGACTGGTGGTTTGGCAACGGGCACTTGTTTCAAGTGTTCATGCAGCCCATATACCTCGGCGGTCCCGCCGAGGGTACCGAGCTAGGCCTCCTGGTTCTGGGATACGAGATTAACAGCCAGGTAGCGGCGGATGTTCGCCGTGTCGCCTCCAGCCAGGTGGCTTTCCGCGATGGGTCCACGGTGGTCGTGACAACCCTTTCCGCGGCGCAGAAGGAAGAATTGGAGCGGCAGAGCCCTTTAGAACCCTCCACCACCGGCGCTCCGCCTCTAGATATGGAGCTGGGCCGGGAAAGGTATCTCGCCACATCCACGGATCTTGACCCGGGAGGCTCGCGCCGCGTGAACCTGGTGGTGCTGAAGTCCTACGATGAAGCCACCGCGTTCCTCAGCAGCCTCAACCACTGGATGTTGGGCCTGGGCCTCGCCGCCATTCTGGCGGGCAGCATCCTGGTGTTCCTGATTTCGGACACCTTCACCCGCCCCCTGGCGAATCTGGTGGGCGGCGTCCATGCTCTTGAGAAGGGCGACTTCGGTTATCCCCTCGCTGCCGATGGCAACGATGAAGTCTCTGAACTGACGCGCTCCTTTGACCGCATGCGCGGCGCCTTGCAGACCACTCAACAAGAATTGCTGCAGGCGGAAAGGCTGGCCACCATCGGGCGAATGGCCAGCACCGTCTCCCACGATCTGCGCCACTCGTTGTCCGCCATTCTGGCTTATGCGGAGTTCCTTTCCGAAGGCAGGTTGGGGGAGGGCCGGCGGGTCGAGTTCTATCAGGAGATCCGCCAGGCCGTGGACCAGATGACGCACCAGTTGCGCGCGCTGCTCGAATTCTCAAAGACCAGAGTGGTCTACCGGCCGACGCAGTCCGACGTTGCCGGCGTCATCCGGCGCGCGCTTCACACCGTGAAGGCCCGCCCGGAATTCCGGGAAATTCAAGTCCTGACCTCGTTCGAGGGCGCGAGCCAAGCCTGGTTCGATCCGGGTAGGCTTGAACAGGTGTTTCACAATTTGCTGCTCAATGCCTGCGAGGCCGTCTCGCCCGAGTCCGGCTGTATCCAAGTGAACACGCGGCAGACCGCCACCAGTCTCGAAATCCGGGTGGCTGACAACGGCAGTGGCATTCCGGAGGAGATTCGGGATAGCCTCTTCCAACCGTTTGTGACCTCCGGCAAGGACAACGGAATCGGCCTGGGGTTGGCGGTCGTCCAGAAGATCATTCAAGAGCATGGCGGACAGGTCAACGTGGAACGCACCGGCGCCGATGGGACGGTCGTTCACATCTGCTTGCCCGCCGTGCCCGCCGATCACATCGTGCCGAGCCCCCAATGGACTGTGTGATCGCAACGGGCCGTCTAATGAAGGCTACAAATTATAGAGATCTGGCATTTCTCGATGCAGGACGTCTTAAGCTCTCGCCCAAGCTTCCGGTGAATAAAGCGTCAGGGCACGGCTTTAGCCGTGCCGAAACACGACATCACAGAATTTTCGCGGCTTCAGCCGCTGAGGCCAGAACCCTCAGCGCCTAAGCTCCCAGTAGTCAGCTGCATCCCATCCATCCCTCTTCTTCCGCAGATCGCGCGCCCAACATTCCCTTCGGGCTGCAATTCCATAGACAAACTTTTAACAATCCTTTGACAACAGTGCGACATCTCTCCTCTGTCCCCTGCGATAACTTCGATACGCCAGGGAATTGTTATCTGGAAACGGCCCAGCTATGAAACGGGCCAACTGAGGATTACCGATTACAGCGAGACCAAATCTTGTAGCGGCGGTCTGCAACCGCCGGTTTTTCGGCGCTCCCCGCCTTGCAGCGGGGCAGGCGCGGAGCGCCGCTACAGAGAAAGCCGTCACTATAATTGGCGGTCCTCAATAAAAGGAGACGCACAATGAATCGCAAACTTGTTCAAGTGGTGTTCGCGGCGGTTGTCATGGCGGTGTGGGCCGTGAGCCCGGCGAGCGCTCAAAGCGGGTTCAACCGTCCGGGAAACATCCTGATCTCGGACCAATTCAACAACCGCATTATTGAAGTCGATCCCGTAAGCCGCACCATCGTGTGGCGCTTTGGCGATGGTTCGAGCGTTGCCGGGCCGCATTCGGTGGTGGCTCCGAATGACGCCCAGCGCGTGGACGGCCTGACACTGATTGCCGGTACGGGCGCCCCGCAGGGCACGGAGCCCGGCTGCGCCAAGGCTCCCTGCCCTGATAACCGCGTGTTCGTGGTGAACCAGGCGGGACAAATCGTCTGGCAGTACGGCAAGGCGGGCGTCAGCGGTTCCGGATTTAACCAACTGAATACGCCCGTGCAGGCCACCTTCCTGCCCAACAAAGACGTTCTAATCACCGACCAGGTGAACGAACGGGTGATTGAAGTGAACCATGAGCATGAGATTGTCTGGCAGTACGGAATGACCGGGGTCACCGGCAACGGCTTCAATCAGTTGAACAATCCGAATAGCGCCGAACTGCTGCAGAACGGCGATATTCTGATCGCCGATGAGAATAACAACCGCGTGATCCAGGTCAACCGCAGCAAACGCGTCGTGTGGTCTTACAATAACTCAGGAGATCCTTCCGTCCTCAATGGCGCGGCTTTTGCCAGCCGCATCTGCAACGGCGACACGGTCATCACCGATTCCAATAACAACCGGGTGCTGGAGGTCGATTCCAACAGTAATGTTGTTTCCACCTATTACACCAACACTCAGCCCGGCAGCATCACCAATCCTCTGCCCACCCGCGCCATTCGCATGTGCAACGGCAACACCCTGATCAGCAATCAATTCGATGGGCAGGTGATTGAGATCGATCCGCAGCAAAACATCGTCCTGGCGTTTGGAAAGATCGGCGTCAACGGTCCTATGACATTGAACGCACCCTACGACGCTAAAGTGATTGGCGACTATACCGGCATCACGCCACCCTTCGGCGGTTTCTTCTTCGGGCCTGGGCAATAACGAGGGCGCGGCAAACGCGCGCCCGTAACCAAGAAGGTTGCAATTTCAGGTTCGTATCCCAAAAGTGTAATTGTGTTTGAATCCTTTCGGTTGCAAGAAGATAGCGGCTGAAGGGCAGTTGAGAAGCACCCCGGTTGTTTCCTATCCTTCGAGGTTGTCGACCAAAACAAC
>JBOGKI010000110.1:0-10826 GCA_050745605.1 Terriglobia bacterium
GTCGCCCGTGGGCGGGCACAAGCGGGTAGCGCAAAGTTTCGCTTTTCAGAAACTCTGCGGTCTTTCGATCGTTCCCAGACCAACGGCCGCAGACTTTGAAAGGCACACAGTCTGCGCTACCTGCTCCCAAGCGGATTTCTCCGAAGGTGAGGACGCTGGTGTAAAGGGAATCGGTGTCGGCTGCTTCGAGCCACTGTTTCACCCGGCGATCTGGTTCGCCGCGTCGATTGAACTCGGAAAGCACATTTGTATCGAGCCGGAACCCACTCATAGCTCAATAGGGCGGCCGTAGTCCTTTTGCCTCTCCAGGTTCAACTCTGCGCCAGATTCTTCCGTCGCGATGCGCCCTTGCGGTTGTCCTTTTTCTCTTTCAATGCGGCCAAGGCGTGATCGAGCACCTCATCGGGGCTGCGGAAGCGACCGCTCTCGATCTCCGCTTGAATGATCCGTTCCTGTTCGGGTTTGAGATTAATCGTCATTGCTGCACCCCATTTCGGCCCTTCGGGAGCCCTGCAGTTCATGTTATCACGAGCGGGGTGCGCGCTTCGAAGGGCCGATGCCAAATATCTGAACTCGGAGGCGATCGACCGACCAAGCTGCTTCCACGCTCCCACTGAAGGGACTCTCAGCGATTTGGAGCAAGCGAGCTGTTGGCCGACGGATTCCCAGCGTCACCGGCGATAAGCAGGTGGCGACAAGGGAGGACGTATCCCTTCGCACTCCGTTTTATCATCTCATTGTGCCCATATTGGGAACATGATAAGATGCGGTGGTGCGCGTCATCGCCCGGAATACGCTCGTCCGGTTCGTTGCGAGCATAGCCGGCCATAAAGACTACCGCGTGGTGAAGGCTGCTCTGAACGCCTGGTTCCACGAGGCCAGGCAAGCGGAATGGAAAACGCCAGCCGATGTGAAGAAGTATTACGGAAACGCCAGCATCGTAGGAGCTGACCGGGTGGTGTTTAATATCAAGGGAAATGACTATCGCCTGGTTACTGCGATCGACTACCGTCGCGGCGTCGTGTTTATAAAGTGGCTCGGTAGTCATAAGGAGTACGACAAGATTGATGTGAGGACGGTGCAATATGCAGGTGAAGCCCATCAAGACTGAAGCCGACCATGCGGCGGCGCTCCGTGAAATCGAGCGCCTGTGGGGGGCGGATGAGGGGACCGCCGAGGGAGATCGGCTGGAGGTATTGACAACCCTGGCCGAGGCCTACGAGCAGGCGCATTTTCCCATTGATCCTCCCGATCCCATCGAGGCGATCAAGTTCCGGCTGGAGCAGCAGGGCGCCGATCAGAAGGCGCTGATCGGCGTGATTGGCAATCGGACACGAGTTTACGAAGTGCTTCGCCGGGATCGAGCCCTGTCGTTGTCCATGATCCGGCGGCTGAATCAAACGCTGAATATCCCCGCCGAGGTCCTGATCCGCCCGTTCCGCAAACGCACCAGGTAAGTACCAGCCGCTGTTGGCCGACGGATTCCCAGCGTCACCGGCGATAAACAGGTGGCGACAAGGAGGGATCGATTTCCTTGAACCCCATTTCGGAACTGTGACGGCCACATCTCCGGTTTGCCGACTATACAACCAGGTGGCGGCCGAGGTTGGATAAGCGGGCGTGGCGCATAAGCTCTTCTCAATGTCTGTGGCACCTACTCCGTAGGCATTTGTCCGGTTAGTCAACTATACGGCCAAGTGGATTCGTAAACCCTACGCCGTCAGGCGGGACAAAGCACCTTTGGCGCTCCCAAGAATTGCCGCGCGCGTGTTCGGGAAGGCTTCCGAGTAGCCCGTCCGGAAGTTGGCTGCCGGTCATTTCTCCTGCAAGCCGACTCACGGTCAAGTGCTTGCATGCTGCCGAACGCGCTTCCGAGTAACCCAACAAGTTTGGGTTGGAAGGTGAGCTTCTTCAAGCATCCTGCATTGCTTGGCGTGGCGAATACCGATAGAATGCGAAGACAAATGTCACGCAAATTTCAGCAATTATTACGGACCATCGGCAAGGCCTGCAAAGGTCAGGGGATTACAGAGGCGGAAATTGAAAAGATATTCCAAGAGAGAGATTTTTTCGTTGAGCTTGGGTATCAAGGTTTCGGGAAAGACATCCTTGCCCAACGCGGCAAGTTTCGTAAGCGATTTGACGTTGCCTTGACCGGGTTCGGCGGGCGGGTGCACGCTGTCATCGAGTTTAAGAAGCCATCCGCTGGACCCCTCGACTCCTTCCAGGGCGAACTCCTGGAAAAGTATGTTAACCCTCACCTTGCAATTTGCGGTGTCCTGACTAATGGCGTGGAGCTGATCCTCTACGCCAGGACCAATGGTCGGTTTCCTGAGCAATTCAGGTTCAACCTTCAGGAAACTACGGAAGCCAAAGCGAGGCAGGTCGTAACATGGCTTCGCAAGCAGGCGGTTCACCTGGAAGGCTTGGAGAGCGTACTCAACCAGCTTCGTTATCACCGCCAGAACGTTCTTTTGATTTCCGATCCTGACTCGGAGGCTGCGCGCATATTCTTTCAAGTGTTCCAACTCCGGCCCGAGTCAGCGTTCGGCCGTTTGGTCCTTTCTCTCAAAAACCTCCTGCCCAAGACCACCGAGGCCTCTCGTTTTGCCGGCGGTTCATTCGACTTCTGGAAGAGAACGTACGCCCGCGAGCTCTCCTACAAGAACGTTCCGGCGAGTTGGCGAGACTTCTTGGGGAGCAAGAGCAAGGCGGAGATCACCCAATTCTCGTTTTCTTTAGAGACCGCTTACAGCATCATCTCGCGGCTGATTCTGGCCAAGGCCGCCAACGACAAATACTTTCCCGGCGTGCGGTTCGTTCCCCGCATTCACGAGAGCCTCAACGAGCTGGCCGTGCGCGGAAAGCTCACGCCGGACAAGCATCGGCAAATTGTTGAGCGATGTTTCACCCGCGCGAGTGAGGTCCTTTTCGCGACCATTTTCTTGCAGGACATTTTCGATTGGTGGATGGAATGCCCCGTTGAGGAAGGTCGTCCTGTGTTTTTTGCCCTCGGCGAAGCCATACTCACTGTTACCCAGTTTGACTTCCTGGAACTTTCGGGCGACCTCTTGGGGGTGCTTTACCAACGCTACTTTGACCGCGACACTCGCAAAGCCCTGGGGGAATTCTATACACCTCCCGAGGTCATCGAGTTCATCCTCGACGAGTGCGGGTACAAAGGCCAGCGGGCGGACCGCCTCCTGGACCCAGCTTGCGGGTCCGGCTCTTTCCTTGCCGCAGCCCTGCGCCGGTATCTCAAAAATGCTAGAGGGGACGCGAAGAAGACTTTGCAGGATTTGACCGATGGTTTGAAGATTGTCGGTTTTGACATCAATCCCTTTGCCGTCCTGATGGCCCAGATGAATTACGCAGCGCTCATTCTGAGCCTTTATGCGGAAGCCATTCAGCATGACAGCGACTATCGAATCCTCCGCCTGCCGGTATTCCGCACGGATTCCCTGCGCATGGAGGAACGCGAAGAAGAGGGGGAGGGTCCGGGAAGTAAGACGCCGCAATTTCAGTTCGAGGAAAAAACCGTTGAGGTCACAATCTACCTGCCCATTAAAGGGGAGAAGAAGCCCTTCCACCAGGTATCAGTCAGCGTCCCGCGGTATCAATATGCACGGGATCAGAACCTGGTGATCAATTTGGAGGAATACGTTGCTGCACTGGCTTGCGTGTTTCAGGCCGTTCGCGATCGCCGACATGCGCTCGCCTCGCTGCTCCGGAGCCGGTTCGGGGATCGGGTGGAGAAATTGCAGGATTACCTCAGGCCAACGGTCGAGCGGTTGGAGGCGACGGTCGAAGAGCTGAGAGGGAAATTCGACGATGGCAGGTTTTCGAAGACCATCGAGGATCTAGTCCTGGCGGTTTCGCTGAAGCACGACCTCCGCTACGACTTCGTGGTGGGGAATCCTCCCTATGTGCGGATTCAGAAGATTCCCGAACACGTCAAAGAGTATTGGGAAGGGAAATACGACTGGGCCGAACACAACTACGATCTTTACGTTCCTTTCCTCGAAAGGGCGGTCCGTTCCGGCGACCAGGAGGGGTGGCTCGCGAAAAAGGGACACCTCGGGTTCATTCTTTCCGACCGATTCCTCAACGTGGATTACGGCCAGAAGATACGCGAGGAATTGCCGAAAGAGTTGCGGGTTGACCTCCTGTTCGACCTCCGCGACACCCGCGTTTTTGAGGGGGCGCTAAATTATCCCGCTATCCTGATTGCGGAGCGCAGCAGCAAAACGCAAGAGGGCGAGCTTGAAGCGGCTCGAGTCTTCACCAGCGAAGCGGAGTTCAGCGACCTCGTTACGGAATTCAACTGCCTTCGCAAGGAGATAAAGAGCGCACCGGTAGCTCGGAGCGCTTCGCTTGAAACTTTCCGCTTCTCCCGAGCTCGGCTAGCTGGCAAGGGGTGGTGGCTGATGCCACCTGAAGAGCAGGCGGCATTTGGGAAGCTGCGAAGGGTTCAGGGCTCGCCTGTTATTGATATTTCTGCTAGCACCAGTGGCGGGTTTGCAGGCTACCAGACGAGCGCAGACAGCATTCTCGTATTTGATGAAATCGAGGACTTGGGAGCGTTCCTAAGGCTCCGGGTGCGGCATGAAGATGACGGTTGCAAGGAACGGCCAATCGAAATCGAGAAAGGAGCGTTGCGGCCGTTCCTGTTTGGCAAAGATGTAGGCCGGTGGGCAACAGATTGGAAGCGGACATGGGTGATGTTCCCTTACGACAGATATTCGAGGAGGCGAACTCTTAATGGCGACGAGGCCAAAGAATGGAACCTCATACCATGTAAGGCGAACGTCAAGAGGTTCGAACTCGCCGACCCGGATTCCATTGAGCTCTTCGAAGACCGTTTTCCGAAAGCGTGGAGGTACCTTTGCAACCACGAGCGGGATCTGCGCAGGCGTGAGGATGGCCGTTACGAAGACAAACAGCCCGATGGACACCTGTGGTATGGAGGCGCTCGGCCTCAGAACCTCGATTACTACTTCCATCCCAAACTGGTGTTGCAGCTCCTATCCCGCCGCAACTCGTTCGCATTTGACCGCGAAGGACGATTCGTCTTCCAGGCGGGCGGGAAGGGCGGCGGCGTGTATGGTTTTGTCCCCGGCGAACAGGTTGCTGACCTCGGCGCCTTGTTGGCCTTCCTCAATTCGAAGACAGCCGATTTTCTTATTAAGCAAATGAGTTCCGTTTATGGTGGCCGTTTCTATTCCTACGCCGACCAATTCCTCCGGGACCTGCCGGTAGCACAAGGAATTTTGAACTCAGGCGGCAGCGGCACCAAGCGACTCTCGCGGATTGCGGAATCGTTGACGGGCTTCGCTGCGAAGCACGCCGAGCTGAGAGACAAAACCGAATCATTCCCGGCCAGTTTCGAACGCGACCTTTCCAGGTACGAATTAGATGTTATCGGCAAACTGGCCCGAGAGCATCCTAGCTCCGCACAGTTGTCGGTAGAGCTAGAGTCAGTCTCGGTTCACAAGACTCTTTACGGTTACGAAGTCCGTTATGATGCGCAAAGAGCCTTTGAATTCGAGCACCGGGAGCACGCCGAATGCTTGGCAGAGGCATTTCGAGCGCACGGGCGCAAGAGCCTTCCCCTCAAAGAGGTTCTCTTATGGCGTCTGCCAATGAAACCGGAAGGCTGCAAGAAACTGTCGGAACTGCAAGCGGGGACGCGCCGGGAATTGAGCCGCCTGCGGGAGGAACTTGCATCTCTCGAAGTCGAGTTGAACGACTTGGTCTACAGTCTCTACGGCGTCACAGAAGGGGAACAGAAGGTCATTGAGGGGTTCCTCGACCGTTTCAGCAGGCGTTCGGCCGCGCAAATCGAAGAGGATGAATCCCAGGCGGAAGATTAGCAATCCGCCAATACTGGGCCTCTCCTGTTCACCAGACTCTTCCGGTGGTCGGACATCCTCGAACGGGGCGGGCAGGCCCGCCCCTCCACCTCACTTTGACGGTTAAACGGGCTATGCGGGCATCTGGCGCGGTGGTCCCGGACCTCGGCGGCGCGAAAGGTGGCCCGCCTTGTTTCGGATTGGTCCTGCCTTGTCGCCAAGTGTTTAGTAACCGTAAAGGGGACGACTACGTTGGGCACTCTGACGGTAAACGCCTTAAGCGGATGGATTATAGCGGTCCGCGCTACTCCGCGGCTTTTCGCACTTAGAACAGGGAGACGACTGGAGATTCGCTGAAGGAGCCAGCGGGACTTGCAGAACATCGGTGGGGAGAAGCCGGCCTTCAGGGGTGCGGTCAAAGTCGGCGTCGAAGCTCACGATTTTAAGCCCATGCCTTATGGCGACGCTGTACTGGTACGCGTCGTCGAAGTCGAGTTTGAACTTCGCCGCTACGTCGGCGAGGGACAGCATTTCCTGCGCCTCCAGAGACACCATTCTGGCGCCAACTCCGCCCATGATGTCTTGCAGGAATTGGCGGAAAACTTCAGGTTGCTTCTACCGGAACAGCAGAAGACCGATCGAATGCAGAGCGAAGTCCGTAACAAAGATGTCGTGACCTTTGCGGTTTTCAAGAAGGGCTCGCGCCGCGCGGGCCCTCGCCTGGTTTAACAGCACCTCAATGAAGAGGTTGGTGTCGACCGGCAATCTCATTCGCCGTCGCTTCTCCAACGCGCGATGCGGTGCTGTAAGTCTACGGAAGTGTAGCGCTCCCGCAAGCCCTCGAGCGCGCCAGCCCAGGCGAATTGGGGCTTGACGGGCTGCTCGCTGGAACGCCGAGCCAACAAGGACTCGAGATACTCCCGAAGCTGAGCCTTATATTCTGAAGGGACTTCTCGCACCAACTCCTCAAGAGTTTTCGTTTGCTCGCTCATGCTAGCCACCCTCGTTCGTATTCTACTCTACTTTCGTAGGGCTTATGCGAATCGCTGCCCCGGGTGCTATAGAGAACCGCGGAGTGCTGCGTGGCGCGGACGGCTCCCCGCTACCTGCTGGCAAGCGCCAGAACTGATCCCGAAAATAATCCATAACGCCGTACAACGACCCCGTGGTAGAAGTTCCAGCGCCCGAATGAGATCGCAATGCAAAAACGGCAGCTTCGGCGATTACCCGCGATCAACGGCGTAGGGCTGACCCAAGATCCCCATTCTGGTTTGTGTGCCGCACCTAGGCCTAGGTCTGAAACCAGGAACGGTGTTCACAAAGGATGGAGGGCGCAGTTCTGTGGGTTCAAACCGGCCCACGCCCGACGTTCGACGGCGAAGAGCTCGCGCCTAACATCAGGAATTTCCGGTGAGCTGTTGCTGCATCTTCAGGCGATCCAGGGTGGCCCAGCGCTCAACGATTTGGGTGTCACGGATGCGCCAGAACACCATGCCTGCTACCGTCGTGGCGCGATTTGTCGGTGGCAGGTTCATCGGAGGGAAAAAGCCGTTGTGAGCGCCAATCCAGCTCGCACGCACAGCGACGCGGTCAGCTTCGGCCACCATAGCTTCAATTTTCAGGCTCAGATCAGGGAACGCCTGGTGTAACACCTCGCGCCACCGCAGCGACGCTTCCGGACCGGGCGGTGTGCCCGGCGGCATCTCATGGTCCACGAAATCCGCGGCCAACTGCCTCCTTACGGCTTCGGCATCCCGCCGAAAGAAAGCATCGTAATGATCCGAAACAAGCCTCTTGTTCTCCTCTGGCGTCATTAATTCCTCCCTCGGAGGGCATTCTAATGCCTCTCGCAGAATGAATGTGTGAGCAGCTAAGCCTGCGCAATACTCATCGGAGGATTCCGGCCGCCTTACGGCCGAATCCGAAGCGATCCGGCTATTCGGGTTCGCTCGAGTCTGGCAGGACTGTGGCCAAAGCCACTGGGGGGACACAGGGAATCAGACTGCTAACAGTAAGCTGCGACCCACAACCCCAGTCATCTGATCCTGTATAGTTAAAGCCGTAGTGCGCGCCGTCCCCGTCAACGAACGAAGATGGTCAGCGAGGTCCCAGGCGAAATCCCGCGCGGCGCGAACCTTCCAAATCGCAAGAAGCCTCCCGATCTTTCCGGTGTCCTGCGCCAGTTCGCCAAGAATTCCCGTAGCAAGGAACTGCAGTGCTGTGGGAAGTACGGCTTCCAGAAGCGCGTTCACGCGCTCAAAATCGGCATGCTCCGGACTAGTTTTGCCCGGAACGAGCTCCAATTCGGCGTCGGTCCGCAGCAGAGCCAGGGCCAGATCATGATTGATGTGCGCGTTCATTCCCGCCAGGGCAAACTGGATGCGTTCAATATCAGGACGAAAGCGCACCTCGAACAGCGCCTTCCACGGACTGGGTACGGTTGCGGAACCATTCAGCCAACCTGAGATTGCGTTGAGATAGAACTGGGCAAAGACAACATCGAGGCGCGTAAGCCATGCCGAATCTTCCCACCCGCCCGGCGGAGGACTACTGTCTACTTGCTGTGTGACCCTCATATACAGAAGGTTGAACCACTTGAGCCCGTCACCGTTAAGCAATAGATTGTCGATTCTTCGCATCAGGATGAGCGCGTCGGAGATCGTAGCGGGCGGAGGTCCGCTTGCGATTTGGCTAAGCTGGTTGTCGGTGGCAGAATCGCCCATGAACTTCTCCTTCCGGGAGATTGCCGGAAATTCCCCGAAGCGACCACGTTTCGCACTGGGCGGAGCAGCGCGCCACCACCAGCCTCATGTCGTCATGCTGTGGCGCGCCCCGCAGGCTGCTTCGCTGGCGCGAGCGCGATCAAGGCTGCGCCGATGACCACCAGAACAGCCACCCCTATCAGCTCTCCACGTGCAATCATGTTGCGCCACGCCTGAGTGCCCATAACAGCGGCGTGAGCGAAGCTCGACCATGCTGTGAAGGCGATCAGGCTGCGACTCGCCGACGGGTTGCGGATTGCCAGAAGCAAGAAAACGCCGAGCGTGACGTAAAGGCTCAACATCATAGACAACGCGGGCTCTTGCCGCATAAACATCACCATGGGATAAACTAAAGCCAAAAAGAGCAATCCCACCAACGCCAACACGATCTTCAGAGCCAGTTCTCGATTCATGGATGCCCTCCCGAATGCCGTGCAACCCCGCTCGTCTCCGATTTCAAGCAAGTGGAGGCGACCTGGTGGCGGAGCAGCGCGCCACCACCAGTGTCATGTCGTCATGCTGCGGTGCGCCCGCGGCAAAGGCGTCTGCCGCCTTCATAATTTGTTCGATTAGTTTTGCGGCACAGAGGCCATCCGCAGCTTCAATCGTATCCATCAAACGCGACTCGCCCCATTCCTCATCGGCCGAATTCATGGACTCGCTGATACCGTCTGTAAAGGCCACCAACAAGTCGCCGGACGCCAGCTCCTCCGTACCCTGGCAGTAGGGATAGTGTTCGAGCAGGCCCACGACGGTGCCGCCCGTCTCGAGACGCCGTACCTGCCAGCCGCTCGCTGTTTTCCTAAAGATCATGGGCGGATTGTGCCCGGCGTTGACGTAAGCGAGCTCGCGAGTGACGGGATCGTACTGGGCATAGAAGAACGTGGCATACCGGTTCACCGAAGACGCCTCAAACACCAGGTGACTGACGTTCGTAATAAGGGCCGCAAGATCACAAGGCCCTCGCATCGCTTCGCTGCGCAACGACGCCTGGAGGCTCGCCATCATCAGCGCCGCGGCGATGCCTTTGCCGGAGACGTCGCCCAGCGCAATGCCCAGCTTTCCGGCCGGCAGCGCCAGAAAGTCGTAGTAGTCGCCACCCACGCCCAACGCCGGGCGGCAGGCGCCGCAGTAATCGAGCCCCGGAACGGCCGGCAGCTTCTGCGGGAAGAGGCGCTCCTGCACCTCGCGAGCGATCTCCACCTCGCGGTTCAGCTTCTCGCGCTGCGCCACTTCCCCGGCGATGGCGGCGGTGAGTTGGGCATTTTCGAGGGCAAGTCCTGTCTGCGTGGCCACGGACTTCAGCAGCCGCAGGTCCATGCCGGAATACGGCTCTTCGGAGCGCTTGTCGCCCAGGGTGAGGAATCCTAGCAGTTTTTCCTTCAATCCAATGGGGAGCAACAAGCGGGCGCGGAGCGACGCGAGCTTCTGACGCTCTTCTTCGGTGACATCGGCGGAGCGGTAAAGCCAGGAGTTTGGATCGTCCATATAAACGCGCGCCGGCTCCATGCCCTGAGCCATCTGTCTTACCGTCGCGCCTTCGGCAGGAAACGAAACTTGCGGAGGCTGGTCGTATCCGAAGGCGAATGCCGGAACAAACTGGCCATTCTGGCGCAGCAGCGCGGCGACGCGGGAAACGTGCAGGCTGTCCGCAATGCTGCGCGAAACAGTCTCAATCAACGGTCGCGTTTCGACGATCGACCGCACTTTTTCGCTGAGCTCCGCCAGCACAGTCTCGGCATGGTAGGCGTCACGGAAAAAGCGATGGTCCGTCCAGGCTCTCAATGACTCCACAAGCCGGCGCAAACTGATGACGAGCATCCCGGCCACGGCCAGCAGAATCGCCTTCAGGATGACGTGCCCGGGGCCGACATGGCCAAAAGAATAGGTGACGAAAATCCCCGCCGCCACAACAACAGCCGCTCGCAAGCCCCGGATGGCGTTCGCGGCAAAAGCGTACTGCAAGCCCTGCCGGACCACCACGCGGACGTCCAGGGCGCGGTGAACGACGATCACATAGGCCAGCGTCAGCGGAAAGCCGAAGATCAAGAGGAAGCAGGGCACGAACAGCCAGGACGGAAACAAACGAGGGTCCGTGATGGACATCCCTTTGATGAGCGAAATGAGGACCAGGATGAACAGCGGCGTCATGCTGACGGTACTGCCGACATACAGCAGGCGCAACCGGCGCTTGACATCAGGCGACTTCGCC